>JANNVM010000962.1:0-4922 GCA_031414455.1 Verrucomicrobiota bacterium | reverse complement strand
ATATTGATCGTTGAGCAGGACCGTAGGATCGAATTTGCCAAGCACCCCATTGCTGACCGGGGCACTGCCGGTGGTGAAGACCGTGAAGTCCTCCGAGCCGGCGGCCGCGTAGGCCAGTTCGTATTTCAGGAAGTTGGGGTCCGCCGCGCTGCCGCGCACGTCCACCGGTCCGGTGACGGTGGACCCGGAGACGGGCACAGTGATTTCCGCCAGCGGAGCCGCGGCATCGGCGGTCGCCTCGATTACGGTGATGGTCGTGCTGCCGGTGATGGTGCCGCGGGTGGCGGTGACGGTGAAGGTGCCGGCGGCAGCACTGCTGAAGCGCGCGCTACCACTCGACCATGTCACCACTGAAGTGAGGTTTTGGCTGGTGCCGTCGGTGAAGAGGCCCGTGGCCGTGAGCGGCACGCTCTGGCCGGTCAGAATACGGGGGCTGACAGGCTCCACGATGAGGGAGGCCATCACGAGGTTGCCATCCACGCCGTCGCAGTCCTGATCAATGCCGTCGCCTTCGGCATCGGGGGCACCGGGATGGATGGCGGGATTGTTGTCATCGCAGTCGCCTTCGAAGGGCGTGAAGTCGTCTCCATCTCCGTCAGTATGGAGAGGACCGGGACCGGCGGAGACCACCAGAGCCACGGCGGATCCGGGAGGTTCCGAGGCCCCGCCCGGCGGCGACTGACTGGCCACCACGCCGGCCGCCACCGTCGGATGATTCTCCTGCGTAATCCGTCCGCCCGTGAATCCGGCGGCGTCCAGCGTGGTCAGGGCCGCAGCCCGCGGCTGGCCGGAGACATCCGGTACCAACTGCGGATCAATGACGCGCAGCGTGAACGATTGCACGGTCAGAGCGTCCTCACGGTCCTGAGCGGCGATCACGACGGTATGCTCTCCGCGGTCGGCGGCCGCCGGGGTCCAGCGCAGCACATTGCCCGCGCCCAGCGTCATACCCGCAGGGCCGTCCTGCAGCGACACGGTTACGGCATCGCCGGCGTCAGGGTCGGTAGCATAAATCTGATAGCGATACGCGAAATCCGGAACGGTCGCCGTGCGCGGCGTGGAGAGAATCACCGGCGGATTGTTCGGCCGCCGGATTTCCAGCGTCACGGTGGCTGGATTTGACGATAACGCCCCGTCGCTGACCCGATAGGTGAAGCTGTCCCGGCCGCCGGGTTCATCCGGAGCCGGCACATTCACGCCGAAGTTGTTCAAGCCCGGCGTGAGCCAGTTGATGGCGGGCTTTAGGGGGATCGAGCTGTCGGCGTTGACATTGGTGATGCAATACTCCGACTGATTCCAAACCGGCCGGGTCGGCATCCACCGGTCATTCAAGTCTTTGTAAACAAAGATGCCCACATTGGGTGAAGTGAGGCTG
This sequence comes from Verrucomicrobiota bacterium, assembly GCA_031414455.1. Lineage (GTDB taxonomy): Bacteria > Verrucomicrobiota > Verrucomicrobiia > Verrucomicrobiales > V1-33 > V1-33. The sequence continues at coordinate 3,547 of JANNVM010000962.1, read as the reverse complement.
CTGTCGCGGCTGGCGATCAGGAGTTCCGCGTGCCCATCGTTTTCCATGTCAACGACAATGGCATCCAGGGAATCGCCGGAGACCGCCGCCCCGGGGTTGATGTTATCCGGGGGAATCGCATGGAGAAATGAGCCGTCTGCACCTGAGAAAAATGCCGTGCCATTCCGGCCGCAGACCACGATCTCCATAATCCCGTCACCGTCAAAATCAAAGGCGGCGACATCGAAGCTGCCCATGATGTTCGCTCCGATGGAAGCCTGTATCTGCCAGAGAATATCACCGTCCCGGGTGAAGACCGTCACATGATTGTAAGTTGTCTGGGACGAGGCCGCGATGATCTCCGGCAGACCATCTCCGTTCACATCGGCGATCAAAAGAGCCCTCTGATTCGGGCCGTTGGCATTGGGGAACGGTTTTGGTGTGCCGCACCCTGTGAGAGGAGTGGTACTATTCATCGCGCCCCATTTGCAGGTGCCGTCGTGCTCGATCACACGGAGCGTGTTGGGATTGCGCCCCGTCGAGATGACGATCTCCCCGTAGGGATCGTCATCAAGGTTGGCCACCGCAAGGAATCGGTCGCCGTAATTCGATCGGACGCCTGGAAGCGTCCACACGGTATTCCCTTCCGCATCGAACAGGATGCCCGCATAATAAATATCCAGTTTCCCGTCCAGATCCACGTCCGCCACAAGCGGACCGGCGCTGATGTTATTGACATTCACTCCGGTGGCCGGACGCTCCCACGCCACTTCCCCCCTGCCGTTGTAAACCCTGAGGTTCGTGCCGCGGTACTGAGTGATGATCTCAGCGGTGCCGTCGCCGTCCAAATCGGCGAGGACCGACGGCGGGTGGCTGCCTCCGACATAGCAGTCCGCACCGCCCAGCGTGCCCGGTCCAACGGACTTGTCCGCCTGGGTGTTGACCAGCAGTTCTCCGGTATTGCTGAAGATCAGAATCTCACCGCGGCACTGGCCATTCAGAACGATCTCCGGCTTTCCATCGCCATTCACATCGCCGACCGCCGGGTCCGGGGAGTTGTAAATAGAAATGGGACTGCCGACTCCGCCTTTGAAGGACCAGAGCGGGACCAGTGTTTGAGTCGCCTCGTTCAGAGTCAGGGCCACCAGCCAGCCGGTATTGCCAATGCCGTTATTTATCTGACCGACAGCGATGATCTCCGGCTTTCCGTCTCCGTTGAGATCCGCCGCAATCGGGGCATTCCCCGTGTTCACTTTGAAATCAGCAGTACCCAGTTTCCCGAAGTTATACGCCAGGCGGGTCTGAATTCCCGGAGTTCCCGGTCGATAATCGAAAGACCCGTCCGGACGGAAGTTCAGGGTGCCTCGTTTCACATCGTCCACCAGAGTGGCGGTCAATGCATCGCCGTCCGGATCGGAGTCATTCGTCATCACCCCTCGCGCGGGCACCGTCGTCGTCTCGCCTTTCGGCGTCACATAGATATCATTCACGGCCACCGGAGCCCGGTTATCCAACTGCACCGTCACCGAAAACGTCCCCGCATCGGACAGACTGGTTTGATCCCTCGCCAGCACCGTCACCTCGTGCGGTCCGGCGTCCCCCGTGCCGGGAGTCCACGCCATCGCGCCGCTCCCGGCATCGAGCGTCAGTCCGGCCGGGCCCGCCAGCAGCGAGTACGTGTAACTTCGGAGATCGCGAACTCACCCCCGTCAGGTCATCCGGCCAGCCCGCGAGGTCCGCCGACCCCTTTACCACCAACCCGGTAACCCCCGGCCTGGAAACAAAATCAACCTGCACGGTATTCCCTGACCTCATGATTCCCGTCACCCTCATCAAGTCATCGCTCCTCCCTTTCTGAATGAAAATGATGGTGCATAGCAAAAATATGAAAAATGCAGAAGCGGTTCGGAATCTCATAATCTTAAAGTCAGGGTTGGCTCATTGAGAGCATCGTTATGGTTTAAAGGCTTAGGAATTTCTCCCCGGGAATTTCTCCCGGGCGACAGGACAGGCACTTTGCGGAATGGCGGCGGTTTGAACGGAAGGAGGCGCGGAAGCGCTCGGATGGCGGCCCTTTCCGTCCTGCTATTTCTATCCAAACGGATCGTAGTATTACAAAAATTTTCGCCGCGACCAATTCCCGCAGCCGCGCCCTGCCTCTCCTGCCGGCTTTAACAGAATTTCAGAGACCGGCAGGGCCGGGGTCAATAAGCGGGAAAACTCGCGCATTGCCACTGCGGGTGGTTCTGGTGTTTGCTCTTCCCCGGTGCCCGCCGCACGCGATCCCATTCCACGAATTCCCAGCGACTTCACTCCTCATGCGACTTCCCATTCTCCCGGCCCTCCTAGTCCTCCTGGTCCTCCTGGTCCTCTCCACGATTCTCTCCCGTGCTGCACTCACGAACCTGGCCCTGTCGGGAACGGCGAGTTCCTCTTCAGAGGGTTACGGCTCCATCGCGGCGGACGGAAAGGACGGAAACCGAAACGGAACTTTCGGGGCCGGTTCGGTATTTCATACGCTGAATGAAAGCATCGCCTCATGGTGGCAGGTGGTGCTCCCGGGACCGCGTTATTTGGACCATGTCCGCATCTTCAATCGCGTGGATGCCATTCAGGGATCAGTGGCGAACTTCCGCATCATCGCGACGAATGCCGGCGCGGAGGTCTTCAATCAGACGTTTCTCCCTGCCACGGCCACGGATGCCAACAACTCGCGCGCGTGGGGCACCTCCGCCCTCCGCGGCGTGCTGGCGGACAGGGTCCGGATCGAGCGGGTCTCCAATGCCACGCCGGCAGTGAATTTCCTGACATTCGCAGAATGTGAAATCTGGGGCAGCACGTTGCCGCTCACGGCTCAAGTCACACCGGTGAGTGTGACCGGTTCCCCGGCGGGTTTCGGCACGGCAGTCACCGATGCCGGCGATGGCGACATCAACGGCAACTTCGCTGCTCCGGGCAGCCCCGTCTATCACTCGGCAGTGGCGGGCATCGGACAGTTTTTGGAAATGGATCTCGGCACGGACGTGCTCGTAAAAAGCATGCTGCTGTTTAACCGTTGTGAGGCCAGCGGCACGCAGAATGTGCGTGTAAAAGTGATCAATGGCAGCGGGGCCACGGTCTCGTCGCAGGATGTGAATATTGGACTCGGCGCGGCCACACCCTTCAATTTTGGTTTTGAGTTGGAGCCGAACCTCGGCGGCCGAAGGGTGCGCGTGGAGACGATCGGAAATGAATTTTTGATGCTCGCGGAGTTTCAGGCGTTTGGCACCATCCTGACCGTGAATCCACCGGTGGTGGAGAATGTCGCGGCTACCGGCATCACGGGCTCCACGGCCGAACCTGGAGTGAATTTGCAGAGCACGGGATTCGCGCCGGTGACGCTGAAACTCTACTACGGCCCGGCGGACGGCGGCATCACGGCCGCCGAGTGGGCCAGGGTGGCAAACCTCGGCACGCAAACGGCGGCGGCCAGTTATCCGGCCTCACTAACAGGCCTGACGCCGGATACGACCTACTTTTTCAGGGCCTACGGAGAGAATTCGGCGGGGCCTGACTGGGCCGGATCTTC
>JANNVM010000961.1:0-7362 GCA_031414455.1 Verrucomicrobiota bacterium | reverse complement strand
CTCTCCAGCAAGGTCCGCCAGCTCAATGACGCGGTGGCTGCGGAGACGGGGAAGGACCGCGTGTTTGCCAAAACCCTGCCGGCGGTGGTGCAGGCCATGTTCCAGCACTTCGAGGCGCATCACGGATTCTTTGAGATCTTCGTCAGGGAGCGGGTGGAACTCTCCCGCGGCGCCCCTCAGACGGAAGGCGTGCTGGCGGAGATCGAGGCCGGCACCCGGCAAATGACGGAATGGATATCGGCCGCGCAAAAGGCCGGCTCGGTGGGGAAGGGGAAGGCGCGGTCGCTGGCGCAGGCGCTGCGCGGGCTGGTATTTCAGTTCACTCGCGACTGGCTGCGCGGCGGCAGTGTGGGGCGGCTCACGCAGCATGCGACGTTTGTGTCTGAGTTCTTTTTGAAAGGAGCGGGCGCATGAAGCGGGCGATCCTCACACTGACAACTGCGGTGGCTCTTTCAAGCTGCGCGCCGATGGGCCCTAACTACCAGCGGACGGAACTGGAGACGCCCTCGCAGTTTAAGGAAAGCAGCACCTGGAAGTATGCCCGGCCCGCGGATCACCAGCCGCGCGGCGCATGGTGGCGGATCTTTGGCGACGCCACGCTCAACCGTCTTGAAGACCAGGCCGCGGCGGATAATCCCGACCTGCGGGCGGCGTTGCTGCGGGTGGAGCAGGCGCGGATTGTGGCCCGCGGGAGTTCGGCGCAACTGCTGCCGGACGCCTTCATCATGCCCAATGCGGAGCGGCGTCAGGACTCAGAGAATCTACAGCGCTCCAACGTGGAGAGCGTGGACTTCGGGGGCCTGCGCAACTCCTTCCGTCTTCCGCTCGACGCCAGTTACGAAGTGGACTTCTGGGGGCGGGTGCGGCGCAGCATCGAAGCGGCCGGAGCAGATGCTGATGCCGCGGCGGCGCTCGGGGAAACAGCGCGCCTGACACTTCAGGCGGACATGGCGCAGAATTACTTCGCGCTGCGCTCGGTGCAGGCGGAGATGGACATCCTAACGGCAACCGCGGGCCTGCGGCGCCGGGCTCTGCAGCTCCTCCGCGACCGCTTCGCCGGGGGAGCCATCGGCGAACTCGACGTCGCCCGTGTGGACTCGGAGCTGGCAGTTTCCGAGAGTGATCTCGCAGCCGCGGAACGGCGGCGGGCGGAACTGGTGAATGCCATCGCCGTGCTCGCGGGGCGTCCGGCCTCAACCTTTAATTTGAAAGTGACGGCGTTGTCAGGGGCACCTCCGGCCGTGCCCGCGGGTGTGCCGGCGGATCTGCTTCAGCGGCGCCCTGACATCGCGGAGGCGGAGCGGAAAATGGCCGCGGCAAATGCGCGCATCGGCGTCGCGAAGGCGGCCTTCTTTCCCTCCATCCGCCTGACAGGGCGCGTGGGGCTGGGAATCATCCAGCACGAGCGACCTCTTCACTCAGGGCAGCAAGGCATGGGCTATCGGGCCGTCCATCAACTTCCCCATCTTCGAGCAGTTGGTGAACCAGTCCGTCTATGCCGGGAGGAAACTCCAGTATGAAGAGGCGATGGCCTCCTATCAAACTACCGTGCTGCGCGCGTTTCAGGAAGTGAAGAACAGTTTGTCAGGGCTGCGGCTGCTGGCGGTCCAGTCGGAGGCGCAGGATCGTGCCGTCGCGGCGGCCGGTCGCGCCGCCACACTCTCCGCTGAGCGTTATAAAGAAGGTGCCGCTTCCAGTCTGGAGGCCGTGGATGCCGACCGCACAAGGCTTCAGACCCTGCGCACCGCCCGCCAGGTTACGGGACAGCGGTTTATCACCACCGTTCAGCTCATTAAGGCGCTGGGTGGCGGATGGCAGGCCGGTCGAACCGGAAGCACCAATATCCAGGCACCAAAGAAATTCCAAACTCCAAGCTCCAATAATCGCACTGAAGCACCGATCACTGATTACCGACCACCGACCACCGACCACCGGGCACCGAGCACCATGAATCCCCGCCTCCTCCTCATCCCCTGCGCCGCCCTCCTCCTCACCGGCTGTCCTGGCGAAAACAAACCGGCCGCCGCTTCAGGAAAATCCGGCGGCGTGCCGCCGGTGCCGGTGAATGTCGTCGTGGCGGTGAAGAAGGATGTGCCGATGGACGTGCGCACGTTTGGCAATGTCGAGCCCATCGCCAGCGTCGCCATCAAGGCGCAGGTGGGCGGCGATCTGATCGGCGTTCACTTCAAGGAGGGTGATGAGGTTGAGGCGAAGCAGTTGCTCTTCACCATCCAGCCGCGCCTCTACGAAACCCAGCGCGCGCAGGCTCTGGCCAATCTGGAACGCGACCGCGCCCTCGCGGCGAATGCCATTCTCGCGCTTAAACGTCAGGAGGCGCTGGATGCCAAAGGCTCCGGCATCAAAGAGGAACTGGAGAGAGCCCGCACTCTGGTGGAGTCCACCGCTGCCACTGTCAGGGCCGATGAGGCGCTGCTGCTCATTGCCGAGACGCAGGTTGGTTATACGACCATCGAAGCGCCCATGGCCGGCCGCACTGGCAGCATTCGCCTTCGGGAGGGAAACCTCATCCGCGTGGGAGACGAACTGCCGCTGACCACGCTCGTGCAGATGGCTCCGATCTATGTGGCTTTTGCTTTGCCGGAGCAACATCTCGACGCGATCCGCCTCGGTATGGCCGCCCCGGAAAACAAGCTGACGGTGATTGCCCGCGACAGCAAAGACGGGCGTACGCTTGGTGAAGGTCGTGTCACCTTCATCGCCAACACCGTGGACACCGCCACCGGTACGATCACGCTGAAAGCAACATTCGATAACAAAGACCGCGCGCTCTGGCCGGGTGCTTTTGTGGACGTCTCGCTCCGCCTGTCCACCGATGCCGGTGTGGTCGTGGTTCCATCGTCAGCGGTGACCGTCAGCCAGCGAGGCCCTCAGGTGTTTGTCGTTAATGAGGACAGCACGGCGGAGACCCGTCCCGTCACGGTTCTTCGCACTGCCGGTCAGGAATCCATTATAAAAGAAGGCCTCGCCGCAGGTGAGACCGTCATCAGCAACGGCCAGTCCCGCGTGCTCCCCGGGGCGAAGGTGATTCCGAAGCCAATGGAACCGCCACCGGTGCAGAAAGGAGCAAAAGGATGAGAATCACCGACCTGTTTATCCGCCGTCCGGTGATGACCACGCTGGTCATGCTGGCGGTGATGGGCTTCGGACTGTTTGCCTTCCGCAAGCTCCCGGTATCGGATTTGCCTAACGTGGACTTTCCCACCATTCAGGTGAATGCGAACCTGCCCGGAGCGAGTCCGGAAACGATGGCCGCGTCGGTGGCGACAGTGCTGGAACGGCAGTTCAGCAGTATCGCGGGCATTGATAATATGACGTCGTCGTCTGCTCAGGGCGCGACGAACATTACCGTGCAGTTTTCGCTGGAACGGAACCTCGACGCCGCCGCACAGGATGTGCAGTCGGCCATCGCCTCCGCGCAAAAACTGCTGCCGCGCGAAATGCCATCGCCGCCGACGATCAGGAAGGTGAATCCGGCGGATTCGCCGATCCTGTTCCTGGCCGTGACCAGTCCCACACTGCAACTCTCGGAGGTGAATGAGTACGCGGACACCATGATCGCCCAGCGGCTCTCGACGGTGCAGGGCGTCGCTCAGGTGAATATCTTCGGCCCGCAGAAGTATGCCGTGCGTGCGCAACTCGATCCGCGGGCGCTGGCCAGTCAGGGGCTCGGGCTCGACGAAGTGGTAAGTGCCATAGAAACGGGCAACGTGAACCTGCCCACCGGTGTGCTTCAGGGGCCGACCCGGGCGACGCTGGTGCAGTCCACCGGTCAAATCACCGATGCGGCGGGCTTCCGTCGGTTGGTGGTGGCCTATCGCAACGGTGCGCCGATCCGGCTGGAGCAACTCGGCAGCATCACGGACAGCATCGAGAACAACCGCATCGCGAGCTGGTTCCGCACCACCCGCGGCATCGTGCTCGCAGTGATGAAGCAGCCGGGCACGAACACCGTGGCGATTGTGGACGGCATCAAGAAGCTGCTGCCGGTGCTGGGCGCACAGCTTCCTCCGGCAGTGCAGGTAGAGGTGCTGTCGGACAAGTCTCTGACGATCCGCGCTTCGGTGGAAGAGGTGGAGTTTACGCTTGTGCTGTCCATTGTGCTCGTGGTGGCGGTGATCTTCCTCTTCCTCCGCAATGTAAGGGCCACCATCATCCCGTCAGTGGCCATGCCACTGTCGGTGATCGGAACCTTCATGGTCATGCACCTGTTGGGTTACAGCGTGGATAACTTCTCCCTGCTGGCGCTGACGCTGGCCGTGGGCTTCGTCGTGGATGATGCCATCGTCGTTCTGGAGAACATCGTCCGTCACATCGAGGCCGGGGAGACTCCGATGCAGGCGGCGCTGAAAGGCGCGAAGGAGATCACGTTCACGATCGTGAGCATGACGGTTTCGCTGGTCGCGGTGTTCCTGCCGGTGCTGTTTATGGGCGGTATCCTCGGGCGGCTGCTGCACGAGTTCGCGGTGGTGATCGGGGTGGCCATTCTGGTGTCGGGATTTGTCTCATTGTCGCTCACGCCGATGCTCTGCTCGCGCTTTCTCCGGGCGCACGGCGACAAGCCTCCAGGTCGCTTTTACCGCGCTACGGAGGGCGTCTTTGTGGGAATGAGGAATCTCTATGAGAGCACGCTCCGCGCGGCGATGCGGCACCGCTTGACGGTTCTCATGGTGGCGCTGGGCAGCGTGGCGGCGACGGCGTGGCTTTTCATGTCGATGCCCAAGGGTTTTCTCCCGAATGAAGATACCGGGCAGATCCTCGCCATTACGGAGGCGGAGCAGGGCGTGTCCGTGCAGAAGATGGCGGAACTGCAGCAGCAGGCCGCGGCCCTCGTGGAAGGGAATCCCTACATCGCAGGTTACATGTCGGCCTACGGTGCCGGTGGTCCCAACAATGCCACCGGCAACACCGGTCGCATTTTTATGAACCTCGTGCCGCGCAGTCAGCGTCCGTCGGCCGATGAGATCATCGCGGAGTTGCGGCCAAAACTCGCCAGCATCCCCGGCCTGCGGGTCTTCCCTCAGGTGGTTCCCATGATCCGCCTCGGCGGAACCCTGACAAAAAGCCAGTATCAGTACACACTCTCCGGCCCTGACCTTGTGGAACTCTATGCCACGGCGCCAAAGGTGGAGGCGAAAATGCGCACGATCCCGGGGCTTCAGGATGTGACCAGTGATCTTCAGATCACCAGTCCGCAGGTGCTCGTAACCATTGATCGAGACAAAGCCGCCGCCCTGCATGTCACTGCGGCGCAGATTGAGACAGCGCTTTCGAATGCCTACAGTTCGCGGCAGATTTCCACGATTTATACGCCATCGAATCAGTATCAGGTGGTGGTGGAACTGCTGCCGGAGTTTCAGCAGGGCGCGGTGGACCTGGGCATGCTCTACGTGCGGTCCGGCACCGGGAATCTCGTGCCGCTCAGCGCGGTCACCACCACCGGATCCAGCGCTGCGCCGCTCACCGTGCAGCACCTCGGCCAATTGCCCGCGGTAATGCTTTCCTTCAATCTGGCCCCCGGACTTTCTCTCAGCGAAGCCATCCCGAGCATCGAAGAAGCGGTGAAGCACGATCTGCCTGCGAGCATCACCACTGCCTTCCAGGGAACCGCGCAGGCATACCAGTCATCGCTGGAGGGCCTCGGCATTCTTTTGCTTATGGCCGTGCTCGTTATCTATCTGGTGCTCGGCATTCTCTATGAAAGCTTCATCCACCCGATTACGATTCTGTCAGGGCTTCCCTCCGCGGGGTTCGGAGCGCTTCTCGCCCTCAAGCTCTACGGCTACGAGGTGAACGTATATGGCTTCGTCGGCATCCTGCTCCTCATCGGCATCGTGAAGAAGAACGCGATCATGATGATTGACTTCGCCCTCGAAACCCAGCGAAACGATAACAAGCCGCCCGCGGAGGCGATCTTCGAGGCCTGCCTCGTCCGCTTCCGCCCTATCATGATGACGACAATGGCCGCCATCATGGGCACGTTGCCCATCGCGCTGGGCATCGGAGCCGGATCGGATGCACGCCGCCCGCTGGGCATCGCCATCGTCGGCGGGTTGGTGGTGTCTCAGTTGCTGACGCTCTATATAACACCTGTGATTTACCTTTACCTTGAGCGCCTGCGGAACTGGCGGAAGCCACAGGAGGAGACCGCGGAACATTCACCGGCGGTGCCGGCTGCCGGTTAAGTAAACCAGGCGGGGCAAGCCGGGGCGAAGCGCAGACAGCCGAAGGCTGTTTTATAACCAGGTGGGGCGAGGCTGCTGCCGAGCCGAAGCCATGTGGGGGCGAAGGGGGCGCGGAGTTGGGATGGGCGTCTGAGAAAGCTTCCGTCGCGAGAGCGATGTGAGAGCATTTCCGCAGCGGGAATTCTGCGTGATGGCTCGTGCCCCGGATGCTCTTTGTGCCGTGTGGTCAGGCTCCGCACCGCCTCCGCCCACAGAAAAGTCGGCTCGGCGGCAGCGCTCGCCCCACCTGGTTTTTGATGGCGGCCTGCGGCTGACATCTCCGCTGGCTCCACGCTTGCGGCATCGCGGCGAAAGGATAGCGACAGGGCATGGCAGTGAAACATGACTCCGCAGCGACACCGTGGAAGCAGCTGGCTGCTCTCGCGGAACAAAACACCGCTGCCGAAAATGTTCTGGCCCAACTCACCCTCTGGCTCCCAAAGATAGACGCCGTGCTCCACAGCGGCGGCACGCAGCCGAAGGACTTCACGCTGCACGATGACGCCCATGCTCTCCAAGTCGCGCAGCGCATGGATCAAATTCTCACTGACACCAGCCGCGACAGCCTTTCCTGCTACGAACTCGCCCTGCTGCTGCTCTCCGGTTGGCTGCATGACATCGGTATGGTGCCGGAGGTCGCCCGCTTCGCGCTACACCGCGATTATCTTCTCACCGGCTCGCGCGACAGCCTGGCGTCTGAAGATCACGCGGCTTTTCAGAAGTATCTCGACGACCGCTCCGACTCACCGCGCGTGCCTTTCATCACCGGCACGCCCACCACGGCGGAACTGGACCACGCCGACCTGAAGCACCTTGGTCGCTATCTACACCATACGTTGCTGCGCGTTCCTTGCCGTTTCATAACGGAGACGATGCTGGAAGGGATGAATAACGAAATCGCCACAGGCTGGGTACGTCTAGTGCAAGCGCGTGAGTTCTATTCCATCCGTGAAGAGACAGGCGAAGACAAATTCACGTCTTCGCTGTGATGGATCGGGCTGGTGAGGGATTCGGCTTCGCCGCGAGGCCGCCCTGGGGCGCGGAGCCTTTGTAACCAGGTGGGGCAGCCTTCGGCTGGAGCCAGCTTCGCTGCGGCCTTGCCGCAACCGATCGATGCCGC
>JANNVM010000960.1:0-4182 GCA_031414455.1 Verrucomicrobiota bacterium | reverse complement strand
GTCGGCGGCGGCGGCTTTGTAAAAATCGCCGTGCGCGAGCATCGCGCGAAGGGCGCTCTGGCCGCCGGCGCTGCCACCGTAAATACCGACGCGTGTGAGATCCATCGCCGGTTCTTTCTCCGCGGCGGCTTTCATCCACGCGATCCTGTCAGGGAAACCGGAATCACCGAGGTTTTTCCAGCAGACATCATGGAACGCCTTGCTCCGCCAGTTGGTGCCCATGCCGTCAATCTGCACGACAATGAAACCCAGTTCCGCGATGCCATGCTGGCGCTGCTGGAGGCCAAAGGCTTTGGGAACGAAATGATCATGCGGCCCGGCGTAGATTTCCTCGATGACGGGATACTTCTTCGCCGCATCGAAGTTCGAGGGCCGGTAGATGACCCCGTCAATGTCCGTCGTGCCGTCGCGGCCTTTGGCGGAGAATCGCTGAGGGTATTTCCATCCGGTGGCGAAGAGCGCGTCGAGGTTGGCCCGTTCCAGTTCACAGACGAGCGAGCCATCGGCGGTGCGGCGGAGTTCATGCACCGGCGGGCAGTCCACCCGGCTCCAGTGGTCCGTGAAGAACTGTCGGTCTGGAGATAAGTCCACATCATGCGTTCCATCGCCCTGTGTCAGGACGGCGAAGCCGCTGCCGTCGAAAGCTGCGCGGCAAAGGTGTTGATAGCAGAAATCCTGTCCCGGCACCACGCCGCCGGCCATGAACCACACCTGGCGCGCCGCTTCGTCCACGTGGATCACGCGGCGCACGACCCACGGGCCTTTGGTGATCTGATTTTTTACTGCGCCCGCCGCCTCGTCGTAGAGATAAAGATGATTCCATCCGTCCCGTTCTGACATCCAGATGAGTTCGCGTGGCGCGTCGAGATGATGCGCGTGGATTTTGTTCGTGTAGTCCACGAACGTCTGCGGCGCTTCTTCAGCAATGGTGCGGACCTTGCCCTCAGCCGCAGTATTGATCTCCATAAGGCGATAGACCTGATGCCCGCGCTGATTGTAGTGAAACGTGAGGCGCTGACTGTCGGGGGACCAGCGAAGGTTTTCGGTGCTCCACGGGTTGGGGATCTGCTCATCAGTGACGGAGAACACGCGCGGGGGGCGGCCTTCTATTTAAAAAACGACCGGTTTCGTCTGCGCGATGCGGTCTCCGGGTTTCTGATAGTCGTGCGTCTTGAGGCGCGGCTGGAGTTGCTCCTTCGGCGACGACTCCACCATATTCACCGGGTGCTTCTCGCCCGGCTTCTCGCGCAACACGGCGAGGAACTTTCCATCCGGCGACCAGATGAACGGCCGGCGGAAAGCATCATCCGCATTGCCATCGGTGCTGAGTTGTCGCTCTTCGCCGCTCTCCGTGTGGCGCAGCCAGATGTTGTCGTCTTTGAAAATGGCGACCCACTTTTCATCCGGCGAAAGCGTGCCGGGCGCGCCATCGCTCCCGCGCGGGAGACGGCGGCGTTCGCGGCGTTCCTCCTGCGGCGGAGCCGCCGGCATTTCCTCCTTTTTGATGATCTCGCGTTTTCCGGCCGCCGGGTCCACGCGGACGAACTCCTCCTGGTCAGGGCCGGTGCGCACTTTGTAGAAGAGTTTGCCCTCGTGCCAGCGTTCCTCGATGCGGGAGCGGGTGACGTGGCGCATCAGATCGCCCTTCATGGCGGCGGCGCGTTCGTAGTCAGCCGCGGTGCCCTGGGCGGCGGCGCTGCCAGTGGCGAGGAGAGAAATAATAAGTGTCAGTCTGCGAATCATGGCGCGATCCATTCACAGCCCGGAACGACTGACAAGCCGCTCGTCTTCCGCGTTGCGGCCTGCGGAGGCATGGCTCCCGTGCCGCTGTGTCAGACTCCCCGACCACCCACGATGCGCTTGCCGCATTGGAGCAGTATTTCGGCCACCGGAAATTTCTCGACGGCCAGGAGCGGATCATTGCGGCCATTCTCGCCGGGCAGGATACGCTGGCCATCATGCCGACCGGCGGCGGCAAATCATTGTGCTATCAGTTGCCGGCACTCATCATGGACGGCGTCACGGTGGTGGTGAGCCCGCTGATCGCACTGATGAAAGACCAGGTGGATGCGCTGGAACGGCGGGGCATTGCCGCCACGATGATCAACAGCACCATCAGCGCCGGTGAGCAGCAGTCGCGCATTGAAGCTCTGCGCCGCGGCGAATACCGGCTCGTCTATGTCGCGCCGGAACGGTTCCGGCACCGCGCTTTCACTGATGCCCTGCGTACCGCGGACATCGCGCTGCTCGCAGTGGATGAGGCGCACTGTATTTCGCAGTGGGGTCACGACTTCCGGCCTGACTACATGCGGCTGGGTGAATCCATTCAGCGGCTCGGCAGTCCCCAGGTCGCGGCTTTCACGGCCACGGCTACGCCGGAAGTGCGCACCGACATCATGCGCCAGCTCGCCCTGCGTGACCCGTATGAATGTGTCAGCGGATTCTCCCGGCCCAATCTCAGTCTCAATGTCACGCACTGCGCGAAAAAGAACGATAAGTTCGAACGGTTGCGGGCCGTCGTGAAGGAATACAAAACCGGCATCGTTTACTGCGCGACGCGCGCCAAGGTGGATGATGTGACCTCGGAACTAAAGGCGTGGGGTGTAAAGGCGATCGCCTATCACGGCGGCATGAAGGAGGACGAACGTACGAAGGTGCAGGAGGAATTCATCAGCCGCCGGGCGGCAGTGGCCGTGGCGACGAATGCCTTCGGCATGGGTATTGACCGCTCTGACGTGCGTTTCGTGATCCATTTCGAGATCCCCGGAAGCCTGGAAGCCTACTATCAGGAGGCTGGCCGTGCCGGGCGCGACGGCGAGCCGGGCTGGTGTGAACTGCTCTTCAATTTTGCCGACACGAGGACGCAGGAGTTCTTTATCGAAGGCAGTAATCCCGGCTATGACACGATTTGCGACGTCTATGAAGCGCTGCGCGCGCGCCGGGACGCCGGCGACCGTGTCATCTGCAGTATTGAGCAACTTGCGGAATATGCCGGGGCGAAGAATGACATGGCGGTGAGCAGTGTGCTGAGTGTGCTGGTGCGCGGGCGTTATATTGACCGGTTTGATGTTCCCGGGCAGCGCATCCGCGGGACGGAACTGCTCCAGCCGAATGTGGCCGCGCGTGATTTGCAGCTGGATCGTACGGCGCTGGCGGAAAAGGACCGTCGCGACCGCGACAAATTGAAGCGCATGATTGACTGGGCCTACGCGACGGCTTGCCGGCAGCGCGGCATCCTGGAATACTTCGGTGAACAGAATGCCGGCGACTGCGGCAACTGCGATCAGTGCCGTCAGCAGGCGGAGCGCCGCGGTGCCCGGAATCTCAACGAGGCTGAACTGCAAACGGTGCGCAAAGCGCTGAGTGGTGTGGCCCGCTGTTCCACACGACACGGTGACAAATGGGAGGGGCGCTTTGGTCGCGCCCGTATTGCCGGGATGCTCACCGGCAGCCGCAGCAAGGAAGTGCTGAGCGTTCGGCTCGATGAACTGAGCACCTACGGCATTCTCAAAGAGGAGGGTGCAGCCTTTGTGCAATCGCTGCTCCGCGAACTCGAGAGTGCCGGACTGCTCTGCACCAGTGGCGGCGAGTATCCGCTGCTCTCACTCACTGAGCGCGGCGCTGCCGTGATGAAAAACGGCGGCGCGCTCCAACTTCAGATGCCTAACGCCAACAGCGGCCTGCGCCCGCGCGCTGCCGGAAAAGCAGAGCCGGAAGTGGAACTGCGTGAACTCGGCTTCGACGAGGTGCTCTACAAAAAGCTGCGCGATCTGCGGGCGCAGATTGCCGAACGGGAGAGTGTCCCGGCCTACGTCATCTTCAATAACCAGACGCTGGAATTCCTCACCCGGTTGCGCCCCGCGACGATGGCTGCCGGTCTGCGCATTCGCGGCATCGCGGAGAAGAAGGCAGAGAAGTATCTGGAGCCGTTCCTCGCGGTGATCCGCGGGCACCGGTAATACGGACGAGCCTGACGCCCGCCTGCCGCGGAAGTCACTGAGCCGTCAGCACTTCCTGGACGACCTGATCAAAGTCTTCCAGTGTGAAGGGCTTGGGCAGGAAACCGGCGAAGCCAAGCTGCTGGAAGCGCTCGAGGTCTCCGTCGGAATACTGGCCGCTGGTGGCGATGACGGTGACTTCGGGATCAATGCGGCGCAGCGCCTCGAAGACTTCGACGCCGTT
>JANNVM010000959.1:0-4320 GCA_031414455.1 Verrucomicrobiota bacterium | reverse complement strand
CGCCGACCAGCCAGGACAGTTCAGACAGCCGTTCCTGAGGTGTGATGTTCGGCGCCGGGGTCTCAATGACCTGGTTGTATTTCCATTTGCCGTCTTTTTCCACCAGAACGGCGGTGAAAAGCGCGCCGCTCATTGCGCCATCACTGGACGTCACGCTGGTGCTGCCTTTCTGCACCACGACACCGGGGGTGAGGAGGCGGGCCGAGCCGCTGTCGATGACGATCTTCGCTCCTTTGTTGGATTGAAAGCCGGCCTGGATCATTTCCTGGATGGCCGCGCGTCCGCTGACAACGCGGCCATCGTCAGCAGTCAGTTCAGCGTCCTCAGCGAAAAGGTCAGCCACCGCTTTGGAGTCGCCCTTGTCGTAGGCGGCTTCGTAGGCACGGTCGAGAGCATCCACCGCCTTCTGTTCGGCGCTCGGCGCGACCGCAGCCTCCTCCGCACGGGCGGCGGGTTTATCTGCGGCAGGGGCAGGCGTATTCTTCGAAGCAGCGGCATCCTGCGCACAAAGCGGAGCCGTTAGCAGAAAAAACAAAGTTGGAGCAATGCGTTTCATGGTGGGTTTCGGATTAAGTTTTAGGTGATGAAGAAATGAAGTGACTCAGGCCGTCGGGCAAACGGGGGTCAGCGTTTGCACGGCGGCGCATACCGTTCGACGCACTGCTTGTCCAGAGCGCAGCACTTTGTCTATTGTACCTTAGTATAATGGCGGCGTTGGAGCTTTTTGGATTTCACACCCGCGGATGCAACGCCGGATCAGTTCGCACCGGGCGGCAGGAGGTAGAGTGTCATGGCGAAGATGAGGTAAACCATCAGCACCAGCACTCCGACAAACCACGTCGAGCGCCCGCCGTTGGTCACCAGCGCCGCCGTCATGGTGGCGATGAGTACCATCACGATCGCACCTGGCCAGAACTGGAGGGTCATCGGCTCCGGACCAATCACGTAACTCAGCAGTACCAGCACAGGGGCCACGAACAGCGCGATTTGTGAGGCACTCCCAAGAGCGATCCCCACGCTCAGATCCAGCCGGTTTTTTCGCGCTCCGGAGAACGCCGAGGCCATCTCCGCGGCCCCGCCCACGAGTGCCACGACGATAAAGCCGACGAACGCCTGACTCATTCCAAACGTGAGTGCCGCCTCCTGGACCGATTCGACAAAGATCTCGCTGACCAGCGCCACCAGGACCGTGACGCCCGCGAGGGTGGCAAGGGCCAGCCCGACAGGCCAGGGGGCTTCGGCGGGTTCTTCGCTTCCGGCGGCCTCCACACTGGCGAAAAGTTCGCGATGCGTCTTCAGGGAGAAAACCATGCCCAGACCGTAAGCCACAATGAGCAGCACGGCGAGGCCGAGACTGAGCGACTGGGCGAACTCCGCGGAGGGCCCTGAATCGACTTTACTGACCGCCGAGGGGACGATCAGGGCAACCGTGGCAAGGAACAGCATGCCAGCCTGGAGCCGGGCGCTGACCCGGTTGTATTCCTGCACATGATATTTGAGTCCTCCGAGCAGAAACGAGGCTCCCAGCATGAAGAGGGTATTGGTGACAATGGCCCCGGCGATGGACGCCTTCACGAGCATGTATTGACCGGCACGCAAAGCCGCCAGTGCAATGACCAGTTCCGTCAGGTTGCCCAGCGTGGCATTGAGCAGGCCGCCGACGGCGTCGCCCGTTTTCGCGGCCACGGATTCGGTGGCATGGCTGAGCAGCGCCGCGAGGGGCACAATGGCCAGAACGGACAGTGCGAACAGGAGCGTGTGGGCTCCGGGCTGAACTTTTTGCGCCACCAATACCACCGGCACAAACATATTCGACCTCGGAGAACAGCTCGAACGGCCCCTGGCTTAGGGAAAAACGGCAGCCCGGAGCGATGCCCCGGGAATCGCCGAAAACCACACCGAGCATCGGGGTCAGGGTCACGTCGAACACGAGTTTTTCACCGAAACTGAAATTGCAGCCCAGCCAGAGTGAGGCGGTCTCCATGGCTTCGTAGTTGTATCTCGCTTCGAGATGCAGCCGGCCGCGGTCCGCCATAAACACGGGGGACAGGTAGTCGGGTGCGTCGGGCACACCGTAGGCGGAAACCGAAGCCGAGAATGACCACAGATCCACGGAATCCGCTTCCCCGGAAGCCGCGCAGCAGGGTTCCTGCCATGGGTTGGGCCACTCTGCGCCTTGCCGGCAGCAACTGCCCAGGTGATAGCCGCGGCGGCGATGGTGGAAGTGATGCGCATGATTTTTGAGAGAAGCGTGGCGGCGGCGAGGAAGGCTCCCGGGCGATCCCCGCGCCGGGCACCGGCTCCGCAGCGGGAGGAGGCGCGGGGCTTTCCTTACAGCGCTTGATCCCGTGCGGGTTGCAACGTCTGTGCCGCCCCAGTACATGAAAGAAGAAAAGATCAAGATCACCCGGGAGACGATGCAGCGGCTCCTGCGGGTAATTGTCTTGTTTCTGAAGTCTGACGTCCGCTTCAAAGCGAGGACGCTGCTGATACTGCTGCTGGTGCTCATGTTCTGCATCAACGGCATGAACGTGGTGAACAGCTTCGTGGGCCGCTATTTTATGTCTGCGATCGAGAGCCGGAATATGAGCGAATTCGTCCGCTACGCATGGCTTTACGCCGGGGTCTTCCTCTGCTCCACCGTGGTGGCCGTTTTCTTCCGCTTCTCTGAAGAGCGCCTCGGCCTTCTCTGGCGGGACTGGCTGACGCACCGCATCACCAGTCTTTACATGGACCAGCGCGTCTATCTGCACATGGACGCCGCCAGCGGGCTGACAAATCCCGACCAGCGGATGTCCGAGGACGTGAAGCAACTGACCACGACCACGCTGTCGTTCCTGCTGATGATCCTCAACGGCACCATGACGGCGATTTCCTTCTCCGGGGTGCTCTGGAGCATCAGCCCCACGCTGTTCGGAGTCGCCGTGCTCTATGCCGCCGCCGGCTCGGCCCTAACCATTCTGCTGGGACGGCCGCTGATCCGGCTCAACTACCGTCAGGCGGACTTTGAGGCCGACTTCCGGTCAGAACTCATCCGGGTGCGGGAAAGTGCGGACGCCATCGCCCTGACCGGAAACCAGGACACCATCCGCGGGCGGCTCGTGACCCGGATCGATCAGCTGGTCGGAAACTTCCGCCGGATCACTGCAGTGAACCGGAATCTGGGTTTCTTCACCACGGGCTACAACTACATGATCCAGTTGATCCCGATCCTGTTCGTGGCCCCACTGTTCATCAATGAAGGGGTGGAATTCGGCGTCATCGGTCAGTCAGCCATGGCGTTTGCCACCCTGGTGGCGGCGTTCTCACTGATCATCACTCAGTTCCAGGCAATCTCCGCCTATGCCTCCGTGGTCACCCGCCTCGGCGAATTCGTCGAAGCATCGGAGAAGGCGGCGGCCCGCAACGCGGCTTCGTGCATCGGATGCACTACCGGAACGGATCAATTTGTCATTACCCGTCTAACACTGCGTGCCGCTGACGAGGAGGGCAGAATTCTGGTGAGCGATTTGAATGTCTCGCTCATCCCCGGGAGGCGCGTCATGGTTTATGGATCGAATCAGGCCGCGCGACACGTTTTGTTCCGGGCCTGTGCCGGACTCTACGATGCCGGCAGCGGCAGCATCGTGCGGCCACCGCCGGAAAAGCTGGCCTTCCTGCCGGAGCAGCCGTTTCTCCCGCCCGGCACGGCCCGGGAGATCCTGCTGCCGGATGGCGCCGCCAGCCGCCTCACCAATGCGGACCTCGCGCAACTGTTTGCGGAAATCGGACTGGTGTCCTCCAAGTTCAGAACCCCGGAGGATTTCGACACTCCCCGCAACTGGCAGGAAGCGCTCTCGCTCTCCAAACAGCAGTTGATGTCCGTGGCCCGCGCCATGCTGGCGTCGCCGGAATTTATCTTCTCCGACCGCCTCGAATCGGCGCTGAAACCGGAAACCTGCCGCCTCGTGCTGGAGGCGCTGGAGCGGCGCGGCATTACCTGCATCTCCTTCGGCGAAAGCGAGCCCGATCCCGCGCTGCATCACGCCAGCCTTGAGATCCGGGACGACGGCTCGTGGGAGTGGAGGGAACTGCGCTAGGCGGTGTCTTATAACACGAAATCGGAAGGACTTGAAAGACGAGAGGACGTGCAGAAGCACGTCCCTACCCGCGATGGTCGACGGGTAGGGACATGCTTCTGCATGTCCTCCGCAGTCCCCGGGAACGGGGCAGTTCAGTTTTAACCTAAAAGGGAAAATGGGCACGGCTTTCCCGCGTCCTTTTGGCAGGACGACGGCACGCCGCCGGGATGGTGGCAGAGGGGCTGGAATTTCATCCGCT
>JANNVM010000958.1:0-2441 GCA_031414455.1 Verrucomicrobiota bacterium | reverse complement strand
GGCTCCGGCGTCTTGATATCCGACTCCGGCGCCGGCGGCACCGCAGGCGTTTCCGGCTTCTCCTTCAGACTCGAATGCACCTTCGGCGAGCGCTTCGGCCGGCCCTGACTCTTCCCGATGGCAATGCCGTTCTTCGTGCCGCGCACCGCCACCGGCGTGCCCAGCGGCACATTGTTATAGAACCACTCCGCCATCGTCCCCGGCAGCCGGATGCAGCCGTGGCTCGCCGGATAACCCGGCAGCACGCCGCGGTGGAAACCCATCGCAGTGGACTTCCCATGGTGATGCAGCCGCTGGAAATACTTCATCAGCGCTCCCTCAAATCGCGCGCCCACCGGCGTTGGATCAAACCCCGCCTGGACATCACCCATCACCGTGCCCCCCTTGCTGTTCACAAAATTCCCGTAGCTCGTGGAGCGGTGATTGAGATCCTTCTGGCCGATCGTGTAGTCCCCCGTCTCCGTGCGATAGTATTTGCGCCCCGACGCGATCGGCGAATAAGCGATGAGCGTGCTCCCCTGATACAGATAGGCCCGCTGTGCATCCAGATCCACCACGAAGCCCGCATTCTCCGGCGTCAGCGGCCCCTTGAGAGTATCCGCCGCCGGCAGAAAGCCACCCTTGCCCCCCTTCTTCTTCCACTCATCCACCTGCGCCGCATCCTCTGGACGCACGTCCCGCGGCACCCGCCCGTCATCGTGTTTCGCCACCCCCGGCGCCGTGCTGCGGCACGAGGCAAAGAGAAGACCAACGGAAAGTGTGAGAAGAAGGTGCCGGAATTTCATGTGCCCCGAAATTGCCTCCCCATCCCGCCAGGGCAACAGGAAGGTTTGCCCGTCAGCGCTTCCGGTCCCTCCACGCCTTAGAGAATGAATTCGCCGCTTCCAGGAGAAACGCCCCGCCCATAAAAAAGTAGGCGGTGAATGGCGACACAAAGCCGCACCAGATAAAAACCAGTCCGAGGACCAGCCAGAACGTGCCGGCAATGTGGCTCATGACGAATCTTATGCCGTGCTGCCGACAGAAGGAAGTTCAGAATTACGCCTCCGCCGCGAGCGATTCAGGTAGGCAAACGATAGCCCGGCATGAAGGAT
This sequence comes from Verrucomicrobiota bacterium, assembly GCA_031414455.1. Classification (GTDB taxonomy): domain Bacteria; phylum Verrucomicrobiota; class Verrucomicrobiia; order Verrucomicrobiales; family V1-33; genus V1-33. Next base: position 1,347 of record JANNVM010000958.1, on the reverse strand, counting down.
GCGGAATGGAAACCGAACCCCTTACTGCTGCTGACGGACGAAGGAACCATCCGGAGCCGCTGCTTTCCGTGCGTCTCGCCGCGACTGTCCTGCTGGTGGCGGGGAATGTCTGGATGGTGCTCGAGTATTTGGAGTTTTGGAACACGTTGGTCGACGTTACGCCTTACGGGCCCACTATTATCCCGCTGGTAGCTTATGAGGTGCATGACTATGGCCGTTGGGCTCAGCTCGGTACTACGCTGGGCGTGATTGCGGCGATTATCTACATTTGGGGATTCGCTCAGCGCGTTCTCCCTGTCATTCTGGCAACCGTTGGTGCCGCAGCGCTCTGCGCAGTGGTGGGTAGGTATATGCAGGATGCGACCGATGAAGCATGGAAGTGGGATAACGGGCGGCATGAACGATCAGGCAGCCACTGGGAGCGATTATTGCAGAACTGGTGATGGTGTTGCCTGGTAGCGCGTTGCTATTCGCTGGATCTGGAGATTGAACGGGCAGCGCGTCCAGGTTGTCGGTGAAAAGTTATGAAAACCAACGCCATCCTTGCGATCTCCTGTCTCCTCATCGCCACACCGCTTGTCGCAGGGGAAGGTTCCGAACCTAAAACCAGTTACTCGAATTCCCGCGGGAAGAAACCTGTTCCCGCGGCCAAACCAAAACCTGCCGTCAGTGTGACTCCAAAGCCAGTGCTGCTTAGCGCCGGCGACCCAATCAGGATCGAACTAAAGCAGCCAGCGGAGCAGTCGGTGAACTATAACGCCACATACCACGTGAAAGCAGCGGGCACTTTGATGGTACCGCTGCTGGCACAGCCCATCCAGGCGGCGGGACTGACCCCTGATCAGTTGGCTCGCCTGCTGGAGAAAAACTACACGGAGGCAGGCGTTTTGAAGGATCCGGTGTTCGCCGTGGAGAAGCTCCCCATACGCGATGGCATTCCAGATCTGGTGGTCGTCAAAGGCTCAGTGAAAAGTGGAGGCAGAGAGGTTCCACTTCGTAATGGCATGCGGCTCTACAATGCGGTGAAAAGCGCCGGAGGTTTCGATGAGTCAGCAGACTTCAGCCGCGTGAAACTCACCCGTGGCGGGAAGGCGACCATCTACGACCTGGGTGTAATCAAGACTGAAGGCAGCAACAACCCGTTGCTCAAAGATGGGGATTCCGTCTTCGTTCCAAAATCAATGGTTCCCAAGACGAAACCAAAACGATAGCGCTCTGTTCCGGGGCGAGCATGTGATGTTATCCTCTAATGACTTCCTGCTATTCTCTCTCCATTAGGGCCTTACAGGACCGCCCTCGACGACAGGAAGGTTTAGGTAGGCAAGCGTTGGCCTGGCATGTAAGGAT
>JANNVM010000957.1:0-2769 GCA_031414455.1 Verrucomicrobiota bacterium | reverse complement strand
ACGGGCTTCTGGCTCGTGTGGGATCAGCCTGCGCAGCAGGTGGCTGTCAATTCCATGCTGTTCCTCGACAGCTTTCCGATCTTCGGAGAACCGATGAGCCGGCTTTTCGTCGCGGACCGGCTCGTGCCCAGTCTGTTGTTTTTCGTTGTCTTCTTTCTGCACATGCTGCTGCCGCTGATGATCGCCGCCGGCCTCGTGCTGCACCTCTCGCGGCTCAGCCGGGTGAAACTCCTGCCTAACCGCCGCCTCGCCCTCGCGCTCGTGGCGGGACTGGCGTTCGCTTCCTTCCTGATTCCCGCACCGCTCGATGCGCCGGCGAAGATGGATGTGAAGGCGGAGAGTTTCACCGTGGATGCATGGTACCTCACGCCGCTCGCTCTCACTCTGAGATTTGGTCAGGCCGGCATGTGGCTGGGACTAGCGGCTACCGCCGCCTTTGCCGGTGTGCCCTGGCTGCTGGGAAAACGCACACGACGCACGAAATCCGACCGCGACGAAAATCCGCTCACGCCATGGCAAACGTCCGTGCGCGAACCACGGTGCCACGCATGCACACAATGTGTCCAGGACTGCCCGTTCGATGCGGTGAAGATGGTTCCGCGCACTGACGGCAAAGCTTTCGACAGCCGCGCATGGGTGGATCCCGACCGCTGCACCGGCTGCGGTGTTTGTGTTGGCTCCTGCGATTCCGACGCCATGAGTTTCACATGGTTCGACGTGCATGAAGAGGAGGCGCGCATCGCCGCTTCCGTGAAACGGGACCGTGGAGAATGGCTTGCGCTGATCGCCGGTGATATTGACGGAGGTCCAGCGCATTTCGACAAGGCCCGCTGGCAGCAGCGGTTGCCGGACTATGGGATCAAGTTCGTGCCCACCGCGGGCTGGGTGCGCCCGAAGTTCGTCGAAAAACTCCTGCATGACGGCTTGCGCGGGGTGCTCATCGTTCGCGACGCCCGCGCCGAAGCCGCCGCCCGCGATGGCAACCACTGGGTCGCGGCCCGTTTTTCCGGCGAACGCAAACCCGCCTTCCGTCCGCAGCGCGCCGGCGAAGGCCAATGGCGCATCGCAGACTATACGCCGGGTGACGACCGCAGCCTGCGCGCCGTTGCGGATGAACTGCGCGGCGGCACGGCATCCACCGTCCGCTCCCGTTCCAAAGTCACGTCTGTCGCGGCGCTCCTTGCGATCACGATTCTTGTTATGGCCGCTGTCGTCGCCCCCAGTCATCTGCGTGTGCAAAACCCCGCGCCGGTCACGCCGGAGCTGGTCTTCGCCTTTAAGGTGTTTGGTGAAATGCAGGCCGTGGATGCCCTTGATCCGGTCGAAGAAGCGAAGAAGCCTGTCCACATGCGCGGCCGCGTCACCGAGAAGCCGCAGCGCCAGCCGGTGACGGTCAGACTCACTGTGGACGGCACTGCCACCGAACGCATTTTTCGCGCGAAGGGTCTAACCGATGACGGCCCGGCCATTGACGAGTGGCGGCGGAATCTCACACCCGGTAAACACGACATCGTTATTGAGATGCTGCGCGGCGCAGGCAGTGAGCCGCTGCACTGGTCCGGTGTCATCGAAGCGCAGAACCGGCGTCTTCACGTCATCACCTATCAGCCCGCGGACGGCTTTCGTCTCGAATAATCCGGGTTCACGCATTCAAGTGACAGGACCCGTGGTTCCGCCGCCGTAGTCACCCGCGCCATGAAGACTGATTCCCTGCTTCATCCCGACGCCCTCTCCGGCATGAGGCGGCACTACACGCTCTCCCACCTCACGCGGGAAACGCTCGACCCCGATCCCATAGCTCAGTTCGAGGCATGGCTTGCAGACGCCCTGCGCGAGAGTATCATCGAGCCCAACGCCATGACGCTGGCCACTGCCACACCGGACGGACGTCCCCTTGTGCGCACGGTCCTGCTCAAGGCGCTCGATGCCCGGGGCTTTGTCTTCTTCACCAATCTGGAAAGCCGAAAGGCGCAGCACATCGCGCAGAATCCCCGCGTCTCGCTCGTCTTTCCGTGGCTGGCGCTGGAGCGGCAGGTCATCGTCACGGGCACCGCGGCAAAGATTCCGCTGAGCGAAACGCTGAAGTATTTCCTTACCCGCCCGCGGGAGAGCCAGCTTGCCGCGTGGGCCTCGCAGCAGAGCCGGGCCATTTCCTCGCGCAAGGTTTTGGAGATGGAATGGGCGAAACTGAAGGAAAAATTCAGCGCCGGAAAGATCCCGCTGCCGTCGTTCTGGGGCGGCTTCCGGGTGAATCCGGAAACCATCGAATTCTGGCAGGGCGGCCCGCACCGGCTCCACGACCGGTTCCAGTATTTTCGCACCGGCGCAGGGCCGTGGACCATCGAATGTCTGGCCCCGCAGGAGGGGCGATTTTCTTCCGACCAGAGGCTCGGGCCGGTGAGATCCGTGATTTCGGGTGCAATGCAGCCCCCGTCGCCTGCCGTGCGTAAATCCAATTGAAACCCGGTTCGATCCGTTCCACAAACGACTGCAAGTCCGCTTTTGGTTTCAGGCCGAACCGACCCGCCAGTCCTTAACAAATTATGACCAGCACTCCTTCAACCCAGTCCGCCCCCGGTCCCGCGTTCCCCTCGATTCCCGAGTGGAAGGCTCTTGTGTCGCGATTTCAAACTCACTCACTTCCCAGGTCGATTTGGCAAATTGCCAATTCGGTCATTCCCTATGTGGCGCTCTGGGTGCTGATGGCGTGGAGCCTCTCCGGCCCGTATTGGGTGACGCTCCTGCTCGCGGCGTTGGCCGGTTTGTTTC
>JANNVM010000956.1:0-2171 GCA_031414455.1 Verrucomicrobiota bacterium | reverse complement strand
TCAGGAAACGGGATGAGCCGCAGGCTCCAGGCGGCGGAGCCGCTTTGGACTGCGGCGACTTGTCTCCGCTTTAGTGTCAGGGGACTTGTCCCGGGGGTGCGCGTGAGGCGCGGAAGAGAGAGCGCCCCATCAGGAAACGCCGCCGCCGCGTCTGGAGTGCGCCCCACGGCGACAAGTCGCACCCCCGCGAAAAGCGGCGACAAGTCGCCGCAGTCCAAGGCGCCTGCGGCGCAGCAGATGGGCTCATTCCTTTTCCCTGCGGGTCAGGATGTCTGAGGCTGTCGCCATGCCCGCGCTGCGGGGGCGGCGGCGTGATGCCGGCCGCAGCGGTCAATGCCGCGCGCCTGTTTCAGCCGGCTCCGGTTGGCCATCTTCGGCACGACGACGAATTCAATCAGAGAGAGACAAAAACGAGCACCGTGCTCATTGGTATGAAAGGGTCGCGGCTGGTCAGGACCGAAGTGACCGCGAGTTGGTCTTGAAGGCTGATCCGGTGGCACGGCTTGCAACAAGAAGCGCCATGGTAATGGCGATAAGCGTTAGTCTGATCAGGGGCCCGGGTGTTATGTCTGCTCCAACGTCACTTTGAACGCGTTTCGCAACGAGCGGAGCACCGAGGCCGGCTTTGGTCCCGCGCGCATCAAAAGCGGTGACGCTGATTTTGAGTTGGTCGGTGGGGATGATGTCGTAGCGTGCCGGATTCTATTCCGGGTCCGGATGGCGCTGCCAGGAAAGGGTGTGGCTGCCGGCCTGAATGGGCGCGGTCCACGGCAACAGTTTTGCATCGCGCAGCGTGCCAAAGATTTGGGACACCGCGGAGTTGTAATCCCGCTGCACGCCGGCATCGGAGGGATGGCGATCCAATTTCTGCCATGCGCTTTCCGCCGCGTCCATCTGGAGGCCCAGCGCTGCGATGGGGCCGCCGCTCCGGGCCGTGGACCAACTGCGGCCCGGCCTGATTTCTTTGACGGTGGCGACCTGCGCGCAGCCGGCGAGGGCCAGCGCGGTGCAAAGAGAGAAAAGCGAGGATGGCCGTTTGATGGTTATCGTTCAGGCGACGGGAAGCATGACCATGCGCACGGCAGTGTAGATGAAAAGCGTGCCGGCGAACGCGAGAGAGAACCAGCGGACATGCCGGCGGTCGAACCTCCCGGCGGTGCCGGCAAAGAAAAGCACCGTGGCGAGGAGGATCGTGTTGCTGAGATAAGTGCTCGCGGTGTGGCCGGCGGTGTTGGACTGCGCCTCCGCCCGCGCGGCTTCGGCATTGGCGGCCCGGTTCTCCTCCGTAAACGGCAGCGTATAAAGCTCCGGCACAAACGGGTGCGGCGGGGCCGCGGGATTTTCGAGCGGCTTCAGCGCCAGCCACTTTTGATAGGCCGGCTTGAGTTCATCCGTGAACCGTTCGGTGTAAAATTTCGGGTCGGCAGTGACGGGCAGTTCGTGTTCCATGATCGCAGGATCAGCGTACGACGACGTAGGCCGTGGCGCCCTGATACATGACGGCCCGGTAATAGATGCCGCCGGCGAAGTAACAGTTGTATCCACCGTACATGATCATGGTGTAGCCGGAGGGGACGACGCGGATGTAACCCGTGGGCAGCGGGGCCACGACCACGACGGGCGGCGGCGCGACCACGACGACGGGCCGAGGTGCGACGACAACGGCGGTGGGTGCGACATAGACCGGCTTCGGAGCGACCACGATGGCACCGGTTGTCGGATAGACCGGACGGGTGGTGGCCACGGCGCCGTAACGGCCAGCGGCCGCGGCTCCGTTCGGACCAGCGACGGCTACCCCATTGGGGCCGGCGACGGCGGCGCGGTTTTGCGTGGCGACTGCGGTCCTGCCGCCTGCGGTCTGGGCGGCGGCTCCGTGCGGGCCGACGTAGGCGCTTCCGCCGCGGGCGGTGTTCACGGTCGTGCCGCGTCCTTTGGAGGAAGTGCTCACGCCATAGGTGCGGGCATCGGCTGCAGCGGCGGTTAGGATCAATGCGGCACCGGCGAGCAGCGCGCGTGAATGAAGCAGAGACGTTTTCATATTATAAGTGTGGTTCGGAATTGGGTTTAGCGTTTGCGGGAAGTCGCCTCCATTTGGGCGGTGGTCATCATTTCAATTTTTTGGGCGCCGGGCGGCGGCGTGAAGGCAAAGGTGGCGGCGGTCGCGGGCGCGG
>JANNVM010000955.1:0-4999 GCA_031414455.1 Verrucomicrobiota bacterium | reverse complement strand
GCCTGATCACTATGAAAGGAAAACCCATTATCATCCTCGGCGGCGGCCTCGGTTCCCTCACCACCGCCGCCGCCCTCACCGATCCGAAGAACCCTAACCGCATCGAAGGCAAAGACATCACGATTTATCAAATCGGCTGGCGACTCGGAGGCAAAGGTGCCAGTGGCGTCAATGTCGAGGCCCATGGCGGCGTCGAGGAGCACGGGCTGCACATCTGGTTTGGATTTTACGAGAATGCCTTCCGGCTCATTCGCGCGGTCATGGCCGGGTGGAACCCGGGCCCCGCGCATCCCTGGGGCGCTGACGGGCCGGACAACGTCTGGACACACGCCTTCAAGCCCCATTCCTTCAGCGCTCTCGCCGAACACTGGCACAACGCATGGCATCTTTGGGAAGTGAACCTGCCTCCCGTCAACAACGGCACTCCGGGCGACGGCCAGCCCATGCCGTTGCTGGATGTCTGGCGCTACCTCGCCAGTCTCGAGAAGTACCTTAACAAGTGGACCGGGAGCACTGATCCCCTGGATGCCCGCTCGGCAAAGCTGCACGGCCTGACGCAGCAAGCCCACAGCATTTTCGGCAGCCGGGCCTCAAAAAAGAAGGGCTGTCTCGACTTCCTTTTCCTCGGCTGGAACTGGTTTCGCATGCGCCGGCTGCGCAAGACCATTGCCGCACTGCTCAGTGGACTCCTGACGGACCCCGCCTTCAAGCTGCACCAGATAGTCCTCTCGCTCGATCTCGCGTGGGCTGTCTTTTGGGTGCTGCGGAAGAACGCGACAACGCTGGCGAAGAACGGACTCGACGCCCTCGACGGCACGGAACTGCGCACACTGCTCAAGCAGCACGGCGCGTCAGAGGCTGCGGTGAACTCGCCAATCCTGGCTTCCATCTACGACGCCGTGTTCGCGCAGACCGGCGGTGATCCCAAACAGGAGGACATCGCCGGCGGCACCGGTCTGCGGGTTCTCCTGCGCCTCTTTTTCGACTACAAAGGCGCCTTCGCATGGAAAATGCAGGCCGGAATGGGCGACACCATCTTCGTGCCCGTCTATGAAGTGCTCAAAGCCCGCGGCGTGAACTTCCAGTTCTTCCACCGCGTCAAAGAAGTTGTCCTCGCGCCCGGCGGCAAATCCGTGAGCGCCGTGAAGCTCGGACGTCAGGTCACTCTAACGCATGCCGGTTACGATCCGCTCCTCGCCAATGTGCGCGGCCTGTCCTGCTGGCCGAACCAGCCGAACTGGGACCAGATCGCCGAAGCCGCGCAGATTCAGGCCGGCGGCTACAATCTTGAACAGGCCGGCAGCGGCTGGCAGGATGTGGAGGACATCACCCTGCAGGCCGGCACGGACTTCGACCGCGTGGTGCTCGGCATCTCCCTCGCCGCCCTGCCGGGAATTTGCCCGGGGCTCATGCAGCAAAAGAAATTCAAAACCATGACGGAGAAAGTGAAGACCGTCCGCACTCAGGCATGGCAGGTCTGGATGCAGCCGAATCTCGCCGGTCTCGGCTGGAATCATCCGCCGCCCATTTTCGGCAATTTCCTCGATCCGCTGAATACATGGGCGGACATGTCCCAAATTCTTCCCCGGGAAAATCATCCCGCCGGCACCGTCGGCAGTCTGCACTACTTCTGCGGCCCCCTCAGCGATGAGGTCAGCCCCGCCGGTGCCCCTGCGGAAATCCGCAAGTGCGCTGATGCCACCGGCGACGCCATGGCCGCGGACTTCTGGCCTAAAGTCAGGAACAGCAGTGGCGGTCTCGACCGCACGAAGGTCGTCCAGGAATATCTCCGCACCAACACCGACCCCACAGAGCGCTATGTCCTCAGCGTCACCGGGAGCACCGCATTCCGCCTCTGGCCCGGCGAGACCGGCTGCACCAATCTCACCTTCGCCGGCGACTGGACCCGCAACGGGATCAACGCGGGCTGCGTCGAGGCCACCGTCATGTCCGGTCTCCTCGCCTGCCAGCACCTCACGCAGTGGCCCGCCAGCGACGACATCCCCGGGCTCTACAAGGGACCCAAGCCGTAAGCCCGGGCAGTCAATCCGCCGCCACAAAGTTTGTGCCGGGGGTGGGAGGTTTTTTCGAGCAGCAGCAGCCGCCAGGCCGGCCGCAGCTTCCTCAGGTGCAGCGCCGCCGATAATCCGGCGGGGCCACTGCTGACGATGATGACATCCCAGACCAAAATGCGCGGAGGGTGGGCACCGGGTTGGCCCGGGGCATCAAAATCTGATCCGCCAGGACATCGCCAGCACCTGCCAGTTCATGTCGTAGTGACCGTTGAACGCAGGCTGCTGATTGCCGGACACCTCCCGGTCCGGGAACAGTGAATAGGAATAGGCGAGATCGAAGCTGTGCCGTCCGCGGCGGTAACCGACGCCGGCAGTGAGGAGGTGAATGTCATTGGACGCGATGGCGGGCGTGTAGGTGCGGTCGGGCATGGAGCCTTCGAGAAACATGTAGCCGGCGCGGAGTGTCCAGATGTCATTCAGTTGATAGGATGCTCCGATGCCGGCACTCACGGAGTCCTGCCAGTCGAGGGTGACTCCATCGGAACCGAGGAGCGCCTGGTTGTTGCCGATGTCGAGCGGCACATCGTCGTGGGAGGAATTCTGCGCCCACTGGAAGTCCACGCCAATCGTCAGGCGGTCGTTGACATCAATACCGTATCCCGCAGCGATGGTGGCGGGGTATTTGATGTTGGATTTGAAGTCACTTTGCGGCGTGAGGCCGAGCGCGGCGAGTTCCTCCGGCATGCCGGTGCTTTCAAAATCTCCTTCGTAATCCACTTCGAGCGGCAGGCGTCCGGTGATGATGATTCGCTGGTTCTTCGCCGGGTGGATCGTGACACCGGCGAAAGCGCCGAGTCCCCAGCCGTCCCCGTCGAAGCTCAGTTCGCCGTCCGGAAACGGCAGCCCCCCCGCAGCCAGCGACCAGGGAAACGTCTGCTTCAGCTCCAGTTTCGAATACTGGATGCTGAGACCCGCGGCCACATCCAGCCACGGTGCGGCCTGCCATGCGATCACCGGATCGAGCGAGGCATTGAGCAGCATGGCGTCGTAGGGAATAAGATGCTGGAGCGCGCCCGTTTTCGGCCATTGCGAGTCGAGGCCATACGGCGCACTGAGACCAACGCCCCACGCCAGTTTTCCGGGCTTGATGGGGTGGATGTAATAAAACGAGCCCAGCATTTTCCAGGGGTCATCCATTTTCACGCTCTGGCCCGCAACATTGGTGAACTTCACATCGCCGTGCCAAAGCTGAGCATTCACCTCCAATTCCGGCTGTGTGAAGCGCAGGATATTCGACGGAGCATAGCGCAGCGTGGAAGGATCCGGAAAATTGGCGTAGCGTCCGCCGGACATGCCGAGACTGGCAGCGGAGTCCGGCGTGACGCCCAGGGATTCGAGCGCGAGGCACGCCGGTGCGGAGGCGGCGAGCAGCAGGGCGGCGGGGAGTGCGGTGTTCATAAGTGATTTGTCAGGGCTGTGGTGGTGCCGCGGGCGGCGGTGGCGGCGGTGGCGGGGGTAATACCGGTGGATTCCGGCGTGCGGCCCTGCGGGCCCTGCGGGCCTTGTGCCTTAGTTTGGCCACTTTAAGCCGTTCCCGGCGCTGGATGCGGTCTTCCAAAACCACCCGCCGCCGGGGCCATTCTCCCTCGTCACCTTCATCCGTGCAAAACCTCGCCAGCACTCCAAGGCACATGGCCGTGGCTGCACCCCAGAGGACTTCCTCAATCGGAGCCCCCGGATAGAGACGGTCAAGGTTCGGCAGTTTCGGTCCCCAAAGATTTTGGAGCAGCCACCATTCCTGAATGATGCTCGGACGCAGCGGCTGATAGAACGGCACATAAAACATCGCCATCAGCAGTGCCCCGAACGGAACGCAAAGCAGCGCCGGCTTCATCCACTCGGGACGGCAGCAAACAAGGAAAACACCCGGCACGAGGACACAGACAACAATATGCGCCCACACACTGTTCATCCCGCAAGCCGCGAGCCAGCCGATGGGCCCCAGGACCAACCCGGCCCCGAGAAGCAGCCGCACGAGATCCCATTTCATCCCGCCCGACCGGCTGCGCCCGTGTCCCTCCCGTCGCAGCAGCGAGTCAAAGAATCCCACAAAAATGCCGGCCACCGTGAAGGTGAAAATCAGATCCTCGATGGAGAACTGCAGCGCCGACATGCCGCCGACAGCATTGTGCCATTCCAGCCGACCCACCAGCAGATGCGCCGGCCGCCAGTAGTCCACGATATACAGGCTCTCGAGAAGGAAACTGATCGGCAGCAAAATGAGACTGGCCGAGAGCATGAGGCGGCGGCTGCGGCTGGCGAAATAATAGACCGCCACCCACGCCGCAATGAAATAAATGGAGCCTATCAGATACCAGGGATTGCCCTGCCAGTGAAGTTGGAAGCTCATGCCGCGCATTATCCCGGCCCTCCAGAGGCTGCAACTATTTCCTTGCTATAAAACCGGGCATCCCTGGCTGCCGCCTTTGGGAAACCGGGTGCACAACCGAAAGGCCGCGCGGCAATAGTGAAGTTGCTGGTGGATGCGAAGTCGCCCTCGCGATGTGGGCGTGAAATCAGCATGCCGGCGGGGGCATCGCTTCCTTCCGCCAAAACTTCCGGGGTCGCAGGAGGGGTCGCCGTCGATGATGTCATCGCTGCAATGCGCGGCGCTGACGCTGAGGCTCAGAACTCCTGAGGTCAGGGGAAACAGGATGAGCCGGCGGCGGGCCGGCGGGTGCGGAGAGGTCGCGCACGCGATAGTTGGCATCGTTGGGATTGCCGGCTTTGAACGACTCACACCGTCCGCCGAGCCAGACACTTTTGCCGAGTTCCCATGTGAAGGACGGATTCTTCGGCACCGCAACATACGGCGGGACCATGCCGGAGAATCCCGTCTCATGCGCGACGATGGCACCGATGGCCGGATGGTCGCCGAACGCCGAGCCGAACCGCCCTGACAAGACCCAGTTGGTCGCCGTTTC
>JANNVM010000954.1:0-3349 GCA_031414455.1 Verrucomicrobiota bacterium | reverse complement strand
CGGTGCGGAAAAGCTGCGGTGCGGTGGCGCCGTTCTCTGCGGGGAATCCGGTCTCGGGCACGGCGTCCATGCGGTTGATGTTCGTGATCCAGCCGCCGGTGGTGCCGTCATCGCTGAGTTTCTCAAAGTCGAGCCGGCGCCGGCCGCGCGATACTTTTTCGAAGATGGCATAGACACCGCGGCGGTCAGTGAGCGCGAGATCGCCGCCGTCCTCATTCACGAACATCTCCACCCAGCGGTAGCGCGGCGCATCGTGTCCGCATTGTTTACTCAGTTCGTAGATGAAGGTGTTGAACATCAGCGACGGGTCCTTGTTATTGTCAGGGTCGGGGAAGTAGTGAATCCAGTCCGAATGTGCCGGCATGTTGAGCACGGCGACATCCTTCTCCCCGCCTGTCTCCGTCCAGGCCTCCACGGCATACGGCTTTTGCCGCCACGAACTGCTGAAAGCGCCCCGCCCGCGAATCCCGATCTGGCTCATCATCTGGGGCGGACCGCTCGCTGTTGCCGTCGCGCCGCTGCGTTCCCATACCGCCCACGCGGCATTCTGCTGCGGTACCTGCGTGACGCCCGCTCCCGTGCCGCTCCAGCCCTTTTGAGGAATGGGACCGCTGGCAAAATTATCGATCACCAGGATCGGCAGATTCGACGAATAGCCGTCGAGCGTTGCCCCGAGTTTCATCCATGACGCCCGCGTCTCGGCGCTGCGCTGACCATAACGCTCGGCCCACGCAGTGACGCGCGTGCTCGCACTCACGGAAACCGGCGCGCTGTAAAGCACGGGCACCGCGCTGTTGTTGAGTTTGTAGTAAATGGCCGCGCCAGGTGTCGCGGATGTAAGCGTTAGGCTGATGGGCGCGCTCAGCATTCCTGACGCCTGTGAAAACTCCACCCGCGCCGGCAGTGGCGGTGCGGAATCGTTCGCCGCTCCCGGCGTGGCGTGTGCCATGAATCCGGAGAGCGCCGGGTCCGCTCCGGTGAGGCCGAAGGAGATATCCTCATCCTGTGCCGGAAACTCCGGTGCAAACTCATGCACGGTTACGCCAGGACCAGTGAGCGCGAGGTATTCTCCCTCTTTGCTGATTTTGAAATTCGTGTGCCATTCACCGGCCGCCGGCGCGCGGTCCTTCGATGAGAGGAAGACGATGCGAAACGCACCCGGCGCGAGGCTCACCGCCGGCAGTGCCCACTTCTGCGGCTGTGTGGCGGTATCTGTGAGGAACAGGCCGCCGAGATTCACCGGAGAGGTCGTTGGGTTGTAAATCTCCAGCCAGTCAGAAAATGCGCCGTCTTCGTCGGCGAGCGTGGACTGATTTTCCGCCATGAACTCATTGATGATCACATGCCCCGCGGCCTGGATCACCGGCACTTCCAGTGAGCGTGTTGTCGAGCCGTTCGCATTCGCGGCGACGAGTGTGTAAGTCGTTGTGGCGTTCTGGGTGAAGGCCGCCTGGGTCTGTCCACTGACGTCGGTGCCATTGAGAGTGACCGACTGCGCGCCGGTGACAGACCATGCCACCGTCACCTGACCGCCGGCGGCCACGGTGGCCGGTGTGGCGGCAAAGGAGGCGATCACCGGCGGTCTCAGGATGCCGAGAAAGCTGTCCGAGTGACGCAGGATACTCGCATCGGAGAGGACGGCGTCATAACACGTCACCCGATAGACAGTGCCGACCATGCCTTCGCCATTTCCGGGATTGGCACCGAGCCGTCCGGCACCTGTGGGCAGGCCGAATGCCGTCGTCATGGCGCTGTTGGTTCCTGCGGGCATGCCGTTCACGAAGAGTTTCATCGTGCCCGTTCCGCTCCAAACGTAGGCGATGTGACTGATCGTCACCGGGCTCGGCACGCCGGGAGAGAACAGGTAGTCAGCCACGCCGAGCTGCGTCATGCCCATTTGCCCGGTGTCGCTCCATTGCTCGAAACGCAGGTTGCTTGTCGAATTCGCGCCGACCGCGAGATAGCCATCCAAAGTTGAAGGAGTGCCCTCCACGATGCACTCAAAGGTTCCATCACCCGTGACCGTTCCAAAGTTAAACGCGAAACTGTTCGTGCCCGTGAACGTCACGGCATTCGTCAACTTCGCTGTCGGCACCGGCCCGGCTGCGGCGTCGGCGATGATGGTGGCATCGTAGTCGGTGAGCGAAGCATGGGAATTAACGGACGGGAGAGCGAGTAAAAGGAGAGCAAGGGGGAGAGATCTCATGTCACTTGTTTTAAGTCGGCGCGGCCTTGTTGCAATCTCCATGGCACGAATGGTTTGGGTTGCCTTGATGAAGGATGTGGAACCCGGAACGGGCCCGAAAAGCGGGGAGATTACAGCGGCGCCGCCGTGATGAGCGCCGGGAACAGATGCATCGGGGCGCGGGCGCGCGAACCACCACGCAAAGCGCTCGACATCGCCCTCCTGCCGCTGACCATGCCCGCCCCCTTGCCGGGGCCACTTTCATTTTCCACTTTCCACTCACCCTTCTTCCCCATGAACGACCGCAAAACTCTCGATGAACGCGCACAGATGTCCGATCTGGATCGCCTCCGCCACTCCTGTGCTCACCTCATGGCCACCGCCATACTGAAAATCTGGCCGGATGCCCAGTTTGCCTACGGCCCTCCCGGCGACTACGGTTTCTACTACGACTTCGATATGAAGCACCGCATCACGCCGGAGGACTTCCCGGCCATCGAGGCGGAGATGAAACGGCTGGCCAAAGAGAACACGAAGTTCGAAAAGAAAGTCATCAGCCGCGAGGAAGCGAAGGCCATGGCGGAGAGTGGACGCCTCGGCGGCCTCACCGAACGCTCTGGCAATGCCAGCCGCTTCAAGCTCGACCTCATTGATAAGATTCCCGAGGGCGAGGAAATCTCCTGCTATCAAAACGGCGACTTCATCGACCTTTGCGCCGGGCCGCATGTGAACTACACCAGCAAGTGCAAGAACGTCCGCCTCACCAGCATTTCGGCGTCGTTCTACATGGGCGACGAATCCAAGGGCCAGCTCCAGCGGCTCTACGGCACCGCGTTTCCCACCAGCGAAGAACTGGAGCAGCATTTCGTCGCGCTGGAGGAGGCGAAGAAGCGCGATCACCGCCGGCTCGGCAAGGAACTCCAGCTTTTCCACATCGATGACGATGTCGGCCAGGGCCTCATCCTCTGGACGCCTAACGGAGCCATCCTCCGCCAGGAATTGCAGAACTTCATCAGCGAGGAATTGCGCAAGCAGGGCTACAGCCAGGTCTTCACGCCGCACATCGGCAAGCTCACGCTCTACAAGACCAGCGGCCACTTTCCCTATTATAAAGAGAGCCAGTTCGGAGCCATCATGGAGAACGAGCAGATGCAGGAATGCGCC
>JANNVM010000953.1:0-2055 GCA_031414455.1 Verrucomicrobiota bacterium | reverse complement strand
TTTGTGAATCTCCCTGGCGAGTTTCTCAGCGTCCGCCGGAAGTCTGTCGTCTCCGGAACTGATCGTAATGGAGTGCAATTGGATCTTCTCCCCCTGCTTCCGCACCTCCCTCGCAATGCCCTCCTCCAATTCCTTGTCCGTCGCTGGTTTGGCACCGGCCATGAGGAGTTTCACAGCCTGCTGCATCACCGAAACCCGTTGCAGTCTCCCGACGAGCATCTCCTGGCTTACCCCCTTTTCCTGCATCGCCTTCAGATAGCCGTCCGGACTTTCAAAGGACTGCGCACACAGCTCCAGATGCGCCATCATCTCTTCCTGCTTCGGCTGGAGGTTCTGACTTTCCTGTTTCTGGATGACAACTTCCTCCTCGATCAGTTTTGTCAGGGTCTCGCTTTCACTGACACCGCTGAGAATGGCGGATGCCGTAACCTGCTCGCGCGTGATCGGCCGGCCATTCACCATAGCCGCCACCAGTGCGGGATTCGGCTGACCAGGAGGCCGCGAGAGCAGTTCGAGATGAACCTTGAGGAGGTCCCGGATGAGAAGTTCGAAGATTGTATCCATCACGGGGGCGAGGACTTCGGCTGCCGGGCGGTCGCGGGCGGATTTCAGCAGGGGAAGAAATCCACGCAGGGCCAGCGCTGCCGGCTTTCCCCAGCCGGCGCGGACCATTTCAGCCAGCGATTCCACATCCGCGGGCGGCAGCGTGGCCAGAACCCGCAGCACCGCATTCACCTTCTTCGAAAGGGCCGTCCCCTCAGCCACGAGCGGCTGCCAGTCCCGGCGGAAATCCTCCTTTGTTAGCAGTGCCAGGCCTTTGCGGGCGAAGACATCGCTTCCGCCCATATTCATCAGTCGAAGCCCCTGGGCGCAGCTCGCGCAGGCGACAGGGCTCAGTTCGGGATCGTTCAGCAGTTCCATGAGCGTTTCCTTCAGGTGACCGGGGCGCCCGGACGCGATAAACACCAGTTCGCGCCCGAGCCGTTCGACGAGTGAGTTTGCCGGGAAATAATCGGTCGCCACCAGCATGATCACCGATGCCACCATGAGCAGGGTCGGATTCTTGCTCTCCATCATTTCGGCTGCGGTTTGCGGGATGGAATAATCATCAGTGCTTCCCGCGGGCTTTTCCGCTCCGGAAAAGGCAGCGGCCAGCCGGTCGAGTGCTTTCCATGCCCGCTGCTGGACTTCCGGTTTCACACCGGCCAGGCCAGCGAGGTCAGCGCCGGGAAGCGAAAGCAGCGCCAGCCATCCCATTGAGGTCTGGAGTTTCATATCGAACGTGGAATCACCATCCGGCAGCGGACTTGCCAGTTCCGCCGCGCGCGCCGCAGCGGCTCCCGCCTCACTCCGCAGCACCACTTTCCAGCCGTCGATCACTGACTCGCCACGAAGGAATCGCCCGGTGGCTTCTTCGATTTGCAGCCAGCCCTGCGGCAGCGTCACGCGAAGGGTTTCCCCTTCGAAGGCGAAGGGAGCGTTATGGTTCTCTTCAATAAGGGCGCTGAGGACAACCTGCGGCTGCATGATGAAGGACACCCGGGCATTGGTCGCGAGTCCCGCGCCAAACTGAAGGCTTTTATGAGCCTCGCCGTCTCCGTCCGAAGAACCGAGAATCTTAAACAGGGCTGCAACCGGCGTGTCCACGAGTCCGCCCGATGTCAGGCGCCAGATCTTGCCGCCGCCGCCAAAGGTGGCGAGCAGTCTGTCCGGCGCAATCTGGAGGCCAAGGCTCACCGGAGATTCTCCCCCGCGGCCGGCTGAAATCGCGAGGCCGCTTCCCCATGCGAGGGCGGCATTGAGATACATTTCGTCAGGGCCGGAAAGTTCGCAGACGATATCATGCTCCTTCGTTTCTTCGGTGAGCCACTTTACGCAACGAAGCACGGTTTGCTGTTCCCGTGTCAAAGGTGTGGCCACGGGAGGCGCCTGCCACCATTCCTCCACCATCAGGGTGACATCCACGGTTCCGTCATTGCCGTGCCGCTTCGTCTCCAGGGCAAAGTTGATGAAGCGTCCCGAGTCCCACAGTTTACGCCGCACGGCGCGCCGCCG
>JANNVM010000952.1:0-2372 GCA_031414455.1 Verrucomicrobiota bacterium | reverse complement strand
ATCTTTGGCGCGCCATTTTTCGAGCACCGTCTTCACGACGCCCTCCTTTTGCCAATAGCTGTCAGGTAAAGTGTCCGCCCATTCGGCGGCGCGCTCAGGATCATCCGGGGCGAGATTTTCCGCGAAGCGCGCCACGCCGTTGTGCCGCGAGGCGGAATCGGCGGGGAGGGTCGCCAGCCATTCGGAGGTTTTGACCGGGTCTTTACGCATCCAGAGTTCCGTCAACATGCCGGTGGCTTCGTCTCGCGGCCGGCCCTCGCCCATCTCTGCGACCATGCGGACGGCGAACGGGATGTCGTTCGACGAGCCGTAACTGGCGAGGCCATTGAGCATGGCTTCGCGCTGCGGGCCGGCGGGGACGGTGCGGATGGTTTCGAGAAACTGCTCCGGCGTCGTGTCCCCGCGCGCACTCATGGCCCACCGCTGCGCGGCGTTGGCGGCATCCTGCGCCCAGAATCTATTGTCAGCGGGGATGGTGGAGAGTTTGGTTAGAGCTGCGGACGGATCGCTGGTGAGCCATTCGCCCAGAGCGGTGGATAGATTATTCGCGTCGCGTTGCGGCGCGGCCAGGAGCACGGCGGCTTTGGCGGCGGGATCGGTGGCGGTCAGTTCATCTGCGAGGGTTTTCAATGATTCACGCAGGGCCGGGTCGGTTTGGCTCTGCGCCCACTGGCGTGCGGCGGCGGGATCCTTCTCATGCCAACCGTTGAAAAGTATCTCCGCGAAGTCCTTCCGCGTGTAGCCCGCGCCGCTCTCAGGCAGTGTGGCGAGGGCGGCGGAAGCGGCGGCGGGATCGAGGCGGCTCCACTCTTCCATGAGGGCCTGAATGTGCTGGCCGCGCGTGTTGCCGGAGATCGCCAGGTTTTGACTGACGCCGTTGCTGGTGGCCTCGGCCAGCGCGGCCTTCGGGTCCGAGCGCAGCCATTCGCGGAAGACGCGCCGGCGTAACGCGGCGGCCTCCTGCGCGGATTTGCGGCCCTGGGAAAGCAGGCGGCCCACCACAGCCAGCGCATAGGCGGGGCGGACTCTCGCCACGCGGCCCAGCATTTCCTCCGCGCCGGGGGAGCCTTCGGGGCTGACATCGAGCAATTCGTTTTCGCCGACCTGATCCGTCGGGTAGATGCTGCGCAGGATTTCAGATTCGAGGCCCGCGCGGAAAGGGCTGTGCGCGAGCTTTCGGGAATCTCCGAACAGCAGCAGCTTCTGCGCGGCCTCAGGTGCCGGACGCGGCGCGCGGGCTTCGACCAGCTTTGCAAAATCGGCGGCGTTGGCGGCGGGGAGCGCGGGCTTGGCAATGACGACGGCAGCAGCAGCGGTCGGCGGCGCGGTTTCCCGCGGGCTGATCCTCGTGGAAATGAGCCAGCCGGCGAGCAGGCCGATGACGATGGCGGGCAGGTGGAGGAAGAGGCGCTTCATTTGGCGGGGGAGTTGAGGTAGTCGGCGGCGTTCTGTTTGGTGATGGCCTGAAAGTGTGAGTCGCCCCACTTTCGCACGTCGGAACCGGCGGGCAGCGAGGTGATCCATTCCGCCGCAGCGCGCGGGTCTTGTTTTGTCAGGACATCCGTGAACTGACTCATGCCGCCGTGGCGGATGAGAGCTTCGCCGTCGAGCATGGCCACGGCCGGGAGCAGCGCTCTGGCCTCCGTCCAACTCACGCTGCGGAGCATTCCCTGGATGAATTCATCGCGTGCCGGGCCGGGGGAGAACTCGTTTAGTTTTGCCATCGCCCACTCCGCACCGTGGCGTGTGAGGGCGTCGCCGGCGTCGCGGAAGAGGCCGAGGGGGTAGTCCTCTGTGTGCGTGTGCAGGGTCTGCACAAAATCCGGCGGGCTGCATGTCGTGGAGGGATCGCGGGCCAGCAGGTAGGGCCAGATGATGTTGTGCGCGACTTCCGCGCGCCGCGCCGTGTTTTCGATGTGCTGCATGAAGATCACGCCGCATCGCGTATCGTGTCGGCCAATCTCCTCCACCGCCCCGGCGATGCACTCGTCGCGCGCGCCGTCTTGCGGAAGATGCAGCGCCCACTGCAAGACGGTGTTCGGCTCATCATGGGCCGCAAAGGCGCGCAGCACCCAAAAGCGCAACTCCTTGCGCCAGGCCTGGTCCTTCATGGCATCCACGCGGGCCATCATCGCGGCACCGTTGTGCTTAAATGCGACGATGGTGGCCAGCGCCTCGCCGCCGAGGAAGTTGCGGTTCATGGAATCAGTGGTGGCTTTCTCCAGCCACGACCACGCCGTGTCGAGGTCTGCACACGCCCATGTGACGAACGCGCCCCGTAGCGGGTAGAAGCCGTAAGCGGACCTGGGAATGGCGAGCGCTGCGTCTGCTGCCGCGCGCGGATCCAGCTCGGCCCAGCGGGAGAAAAGCGC
>JANNVM010000951.1:0-12906 GCA_031414455.1 Verrucomicrobiota bacterium | reverse complement strand
GTCCGAGAGCATATATAACAAGTTGCTGGAAACGGTCCCTAACACTGCTTGGGCGTGGGTCGGACTTGCAAACTTGCGGCGAAAGCTACTTTTAATTGAAGATGCAGAGGACGCGTATCGAAGGGCAATCTCGATCGATCCAAGCTTAACCGGAATTTGGAACGATCTTGGTAACCTCTACTGTGACTATATGAACCGGTATGGGGAAGCGGAGAACGCATATGGAAAAGCACTTGAGATAAAACCCGAGAGCGAAGTCCCGTTGCAGAACTTGATCTCTCTCCGGCGCGACTTCGGCGGAGACATTGAAGGGACCGTCCCTCTCATGCAAGAACTGAGGAGGCTTCCAACTCATCAGTTTTCCGATACTACCAGCCTGCATGAAATGCTTTTTGCGGCCTACGAACAGAATTGGGGCTTAGCATGCACTTGGCTTCGGAAAGCGCTGGAGGCTCGTACCAGCGGACTGTCTCCCGGCAACACTGACGACTGGCTCCGCGCCAGCGCGGTGCTTCTGCACCTTAATTACGGTATCGAATTGATCACATTCCTCGACCAGCAGGGCGACACCGTGGCTAAGCTACGGCCTTGGGTGGACGCGCTGCGGGCCCATGTGGCGGGGGACAGGCGCTACCTGCAGAATGTAGCGCCCGAGATTCGCACGACCGCCGAGGTCTTCTACGATGGCATCGAACTCCGCCTACAAAAGCTCCCCGACAGCACCCGCCGCCGGCCACAGCCAAAGTCAAAGCGTTCACGGTCCCGCGCGAAGTGATCGCAAATGGATCGCAGTGCCGGGACGAAGATCGGTGTGCCCGTCAATACACCCCCTCGATCACTTTCTTCTCCATCGCGCCGAAGGGCCGGACGTCGCCGACGCCGTCCCAGGGATACTTATCGCAGGGTTGGCGGCGGATGGCTTCATCGCGTTCGAGGAAGCGGGGCATGAAGAATTCCTTGGTCATCGTGGTCAGTTCCACGCGGCCGTATTCGTCGTAATCCACGATCTTGCCGGTATCCTTTAGATCCACGATGCGCAGGACGGCGCGGGGCTGCGGCGACCAGTAGGTGACGGAGTAATTGTTGGCGCGCAATGTGTCAGGGCGGCTGCACGCGAGGCCCATGAGGGTGTTGCCGTAAGTGGGCACGAACTGACTTTTTCCTTCGAGCACTTCCTCCATGAGAAAACGCACCATTTGCGGAGTCATGCTGGTGCCGCCGCAGAAGACGCCCTTCACGCCGCAGCCGGCGATGCTGATGCGTTCGGCGAGGGCTTCGAGCAGTCGCGGGGTGGTGAAGAGGCACTGCACGCCGCGGTGTTTGATCATTTCCACACCCTGATCCACGACGTGTTTCATGTAGCGCTCCACTTCGTCGAACTGCTTGCGCGCAATGAGTTTTTTCACCCAGCGCGGATCGAGATCCACGAAATAACACGAGCCGCCGCGGTAGTTGGCGAGGTGCTCAATGGCCAGCCGCAGGCGGCGGGGACCGGTCGGGCCCATCATCAGCCACTTGCCGCCACGGGGGAAGAATTCGTCGTTCAGATTGTCGCCGAATTCCTCGTAGTCCACTTTATAATCGTCCCAGCCGATGCGCTGCTTGGGCACGCCGGTGGTGCCGCCGGTTTCGAAGATGTTGAACGGCCGGTCGCCGAATCCGCGGGGCACAAAACGCTCGTTCTGCTCATCGCGCAGCCAGACGTCCTCGAAATGCGGGAATCTGTTGAGGTCCGCGAAGGTCTTCACTTCCTGCCGGGGATCCCAGCCGGCGTTCTTCGCCCAGTCCAGCCAGAAATCGCAGCCGGTTTCGGGGTTGAAATGCCATTCGATGATGTTGCGGAGGTGAGCGTCGAGGTTTTCGGCGGGGGTCATGGTGAAGAGAAATAAAAAGGGCTCCGGTCAACGGGCCGGGGACGGACATCCTTTCGGTTACACTGCGGGCGTGCAATCGCGGAACTGCCTGATGGCCTCGCCCATGTCCGGGGCGCCGAAGAGGGCGGTGCCGGCGACGATGGCGTTGGCACCGGCGGCGAGAGTGGGCGGGAGGGTGTTCAGATAGACGCCGCCGTCCACTTCGATGTGATAGTGGAGGCCGTGCTTTTCGCGATGGGCCGCGGCGGCACGGACTTTTTCCAGAGTTTCCGGGATAAACGGCTGGCCGCCGAAGCCGGCATTCACGGTCATGACGAGGAAGAGGTCTATCTGGTCCATGAACGGCTCGGCGGCGGCAAAATCCGTGGCGACATTCACGGCGAGCCCGCAGGTGAGGCCGGCAGCGCGGGTGCGGCGGAGCGTTTCCCTGACATCGTGCTGCGCCTCGACGTGGACGCTGATGTTGTCCGCGCCGGCCTTGATGAAACGGTCGAGGAAGTGGTCCGGCCGTTCAATCATGAGGTGTACGTCGAGGAAGATATCGTTGGTGCGGTGAATGGTGGCGACGAAGGCCGGGCCGAAGGAGATATTGTCCACCATGTGGCCGTCCATGACATCCAGGTGGAGCCAGTCCGCACCGGCGCGGATGGCGCGCGAGCATTCGTCGGCAAGGCGGCTCCAGTCGGCGGCAAGGACGGACGGGGCGATGATGCGTTTTTGGAAATCCATGGGCGCGAGTATGGGGACCGCGTGGCACTGCGCAAATGATCCCCGTTAAAATCCACTCCCCGGGACCACGGCTTTGTAAGCCGCTCATCATGATGAGGAACTCGACAGGCGAGGCGGCTTAAGAAGCCGCGGTCCCGGGTGTTCCGTTCCTTGGGCAATTCCCGGAAAATTCACCTGGAAAACCATACGAAGGCACATTAATAGACGGTCCGCCCATGCGGGAATATGGTGGTCGTAGCTCAGTTGGTAGAGCCCCGGATTGTGATTCCGGTTGTCGCGGGTTCGAGCCCCGTCGATCACCCCATTCTTATTATCAGGGTCGCAGGACAGGACATCGCAGGCGGTGCCCGGTCGTGCGGCCCTTTCCCATAGACCCGTGAAATCCGCCGCCATCACGCCATCGCTCGAAGAGCAGTTTGGCTATACTTTTGAGAATCCCCTCCTTCTCGCGGAGGCGCTCACGCACCCCAGCCTCGCCTACGAAACGCATCGGGCGCACTTCGACAATCAGCGCCTGGAATTCCTCGGTGACGCCGTGCTCCAGCTCGTCTTTACGCACGAGTTGTTCCGCACGTTTATGGATTACAATGAGGGCAACCTGACAAAACTCCGGGCGCGGCTCGTCTCCCGGACGGCGCTCGCCGTCTATGCCCGGGCGCGGGGGTTGGGAGCGTATCTGCTGATGGGCCGCGGCGAGGAAGCCTCCGGCGGCCGCGAACGCGCCAGCACACTAAGCGACGCCTTTGAAGCGCTGCTGGGTGCCATCTACCTTGACGGCGGCCTCGAAGCAGCCCGCGCCGTCATTCTTCGCCTCTGCGCGGCCGAGCTGGCCCGCATCTCAGAGGAACCGAAGGAGGTGAATCCGAAAGGCCAGCTCCAGGAAATGCTCCAGGCACTGTCCGCGTCCAGCCCGCACTACACCATCATCGCCTCTGAAGGCCCGGACCACCAGAAGCGATTCGTCGCCAGGGTGGACTGGAAAGGCTGTACGCTGGGCACCGGGAGCGGGCTGAGCAAGAAGCTGGCGGAAACCGCCGCCGCCGAGGCTGCTTTGGCTTCGGAACAGGTCAAAGCCTTCGTCCGCGACCGCATCGAACACCCGTCCTCACTTTCTCCGAACAACCCGGTGAATGAGCCTGCCCCTGACATGTGCGAACCACCGGCATAACCCGCCCCATGCCTTCTTCACCGCGACCGGCGTCATGTTGCCAACAGCCCTGCACGGCGTGGAACACCTGCACCGGGGCCGCGGAACAGGCTTCCTGGAGTTGTTCACACCCCTTACTGTGATGAGTACTTTTCTCTATAAAGAATCTCTTATTAGAGAATGCAGGGAAATCCGGGACATGCTGCCAACGAATTGCAGACCAACCGGAAATAGTTCTTGCCCGAACGCCCTTTCATGAGGTTAATCTCCGCCCACCCCAATCCCGCACCAGATGCCCGATGAGTTTTCCAGTTCACGACGCATACACGAGCGCTCTCCTGAGAAAGAACCGTTCGTGTCCAAGGCTCGCCACATTCACCGCTTTGGACGTCATGACCACGTCAATCTCTCCAAGCGTGAGGCCGATAAGGACCGCGTCATTTTCCTTTGGATCATGGCAGGGCTTGTCGCCATTGGCATCGTCGTCGCTGTCGCGGCCTTCATTATCAACAAGGAGCCCTGAGTTCGCGGGCTGGCTGTTTGCGGTTCCTGGACAGCGCCAGTCAGGTTAGGCCCGCCGGGGAAACGCCTGGAAAAGCGCGGAGGTTGCCGGTTCCCTGAGCAGGGCTGGACGATTGCCACAGCCGGTTCGCCCGGCAAAATCGTAATCCTGCGGTGCCTCCCGGTTGACAGGCCCGGGTGCCAAGTGGCGTAGAGGGCACCCGTTTTCGCCATGCACAGAACCATTCTTCTCCTCTCCGCCGTCGTTTCGACCGCCGCTGCTGCGCCCGGCGATGAAAAAATCCTCAGTGATGTGAAGGTGCCTAAGGAGTTTGACGTCACCGTCTTCTCCACGCCGGACATGGCCAACTACCCGGTGTATGTCGCCGCGGCGCCGGACGGCACGCTCTACGTGTCCTCCGACAAGAACGGCAGCATAGACCGCCAGCCAAAGCGCGGCAGCATCATCCGCCTGCGGGATACCGACGGCGATGGCCGCGCCGATGAACGCAAGGTTTTCGTGCCGGACGTGGACAGCCCGCGCGGCTCCGTATGGGATCACGACCGGCTCTATCTCGTGCATCCGCCGCACCTCAGCGCGTTCATTGATCACAACGGCGACGGTGTCAGTGACGAGCAGAAAATCCTCGTAAAGAACATCGCGTTTGGCTTCAAGGACCGGCCCGCCGACCATACGACCAATGGTCTGACCCTGGGTATTGATGGCTGGCTTTATGTGGCGGCGGGCGATTTCGGATTTATGGAAGCCGAGGGCACCGATGGCCGGAAGCTGCAGTTTCGCTACGGTGGTGTGGTGCGCGTGCGGCCCGACGGCACGGAGCTGCAAATCTACAGCACCGGCACGCGCAACATCCTCGACGTGGCGATGAGCCCGGCGCTCGATGCCTTCTGCCGCGACAACACCAACGACGGCGGCGGCTGGGACATGCGGTTCCACCACTTCACCGGACTCGAAGACCACGGTTACCCGCGGCTTTACATGAATTTCCCTGACGAACACATCAAGCCGCTGGCAGAATACGGAGGCGGGTCCGGCTGCGGCGGTGCCTATCTGAATGAGCCGGGCTTCCCCGAACGCTACGCCAGCGTGCCCCTCACCTGCGACTGGGGCCGCAACTGGACCTACAGCCACCACGTCACGCCGAACGGCGCGACCTTCAAAGACGACGTCCGCGAATTCATTGGCATGACCCGTGTCACCGATGTGGACGTGGACGCCATGAGCCGCATCTACGCCGCAAGCTGGCGTGGTGCGACCTTCACCTACGCCGGCGAAGACGTCGGCTACATCGTGACGGTGAAGCCAAAAGGCTACACGCCGGAGCCGCTTCCGGACTTCAACAAGGCCAGTGATGCCGAACTGGTAAAGCTGCTGGAAAGCCCCAGCGCGCGCCGCCGCATGGAAGCGCAGCGGACGCTAATCCGAAAAGGCGTTAGCGATCCGACGGCCAAGTCGCTGATCACACTTGCTGAGGACAAAGCGAAGCCGCCCGGCGGACGCATCGCCGCGGCCTTTGCTATTAAGCAGGGCACGAAACCGGAAGTCGCGCAGAATCTGCTCCGCTCCCTGACCAGAGATGAAACCATGCTGCCTTTCGCCATCCGTGCGCTCTCCGATCGCGAAGCCGACGCCGCCAACGGGGGATTTGCGGCGATTGGAGATTGGAAGTCGGTGTTCGCCTCCTCGAATCCGCGGACCAGATTGGAAGCCGCGGTCGCGTTTGCGCGGCTCGGTCTAAAAAGTTGGGCTCCTTTCGTTCTTCCACTGCTGGGAGACACCGACCCCGTCATCGCGCACACCGCCTTTCGCTCGCTCGCACAACTCAAAGCCTGCGACGCTTGTTTCTCCGTCGTGGACAAACCCGACGCCCCCTATCCGCAGCGCACCGGCGCGCTGCTCGCTCTCATGCGCATGCACGAGCCCGCGGCCGTGGACGGCCTGATTTCGCGTCTCGACAAGGAAACCGACTCCGCCCGCCGTCGCGGACTGCTTGCTGCTCTGTGCCGGCTGCATCACCATGAAGGCCCGTGGAAGGGAGACTCCTGGGGCACCCGGCCGGACACCCGTGGGCCTTATTACCAGCCGGAGAAGTGGAGCGAGTCCGACAAGATCATGACCGCGCTCACAGCCGCACTCGCCAAAGGCACGGGAGACGAAGCCGGCTGGCTGGCCGGCGAGATGACGCGCAACCGCATTGAGGACGATGCGGCAGTGAAGCAACTCATCACTCTCGCCGCCAGCGATCCCAAACTGCGCTCCTCACTCATCAGCCAACTGGCGAAGAAGGACGGTGTGCCCCAGGAGGCGATTCCGCTCCTAACCACTGCCGCCACGGCTGCCGACACCGTGCCCGCCGAGCGCGCCGATGCCATTGCCATCCTGACAAAGACCGACAACACCGCCGCATGGCACGCCCTGCCGCAGGCGCTCGCGCTTTTCAGCGGACGCGAGGGCCGGCGCGGCGGCGAGAAAGCGGAGCAGGCCTTCCTCGGCGCTCCTAAACTGGAGAATTTCCACGCCTACTTTGAAGAATTGGCCGCCAGGCCCGGCACCGAACCCTCACAGTGGGCCGATGCTGCTCTGCTGGCCCTCAGCGCCCGCACCACCGGCTCGCCGGAATCCCGCGAGCAGTCCGCCAAGTCCCTCGAAGCCGGCTGGGCCGTGCCCGCGCGCCGCGCGCAAATCCTTGCCGCCATTGCCGAAATCAAACACCGCTCCTGGTCGCCCCGGGTGCTCTCCAGTCTCGCCGATCCTAACAAATCTGTCGCCGCCGCCGCCGACCGCGCCGTCAAGGCCCTCAAGCTCGATCCCGCGGAGGCGAATGCACCGAAGATCGAATCCATGAAGCCCGAAGACGTCATCGCCGCGGTTTTGAAAACCAAAGGCGACCCCGCGGTAGGAGCGCAGATTTACCAGCAGGCCACCTGCTTGAATTGCCACACCGTCAGCAAAGATGCCGCGCCCCGGGGACCGTTTCTCGGCAACATCGCCGACACCTACAAGCGCCCCGACCTCGCCGCCGCCATCCTCGATCCCAACAAAACCATCGCCCAGGGATTCGTGACCAACTTCTTCACGCTCAAAAAAGGCGACCCCGTGATGGGCTTTGTCGTGAGCGAAAGCGCTGCTGAAGTCACCATTCGCAACCAGGTTGGCATCGAGCAGAAGATCGCCGTGGCCGACATTGCCGGCCGCGAAAAACTCCCCACTTCCCTGATGCCGCCCGCGCTGATGAACCAGATGACCGTGAAGGATTTCGCCAGCCTCCTCGATTATCTGGAAAAGCTGGCGAAGGAGCAGAAGAAGTAGGCGGACCTTCGGCGAATCTGTGCGAGGGAGAGTCGGGCCGCGATTGAACGGTGAGCCCTTGTGGGCGGTCTAAGGAAACGCAGGATGCCAGCGAGCCTCAGCTTTCCCCATGAACGCCTCCGTTTTCCTCAGTGCCACCAATGCCGACTATTCCGTGGCCCGGGCGGTCTATCAATTTCTGACGGACCGTGGCCTGTCCTGCTTCTTCTGCGATGAGTCGCTGCTGCGGGTGGGTGAGGAAAAGTATCGCGCGACAGTGGACCGTGCGCTGGCGAGGGCCGGCAGGGTGGTGGTGGTCACCAGTGACGCGGTGCGGGCGGAGAGTGAGTGGGTGAAATATGCATGGCAGGGATTTGTCAGCGGCACGGTCACGGGCGGCCTTCGGAGGAGTGTGGTCACGGTATTGAGCGGCGGACTGGACCGGGAGGAATTGCCGGTAACGCTGCGGCGTGGGCAGTGTGTCAGCTTTCCCTCACAACTCGATGCCCTGCCGCGGATGCTGGAAAGCGGGGGTGCGGCGCCCGACAAGCCGGCGGCCCCGGCACGGACGGAGCGCCGGACGCGACGTTTCCTCGCACTCGTCACCGTCTGCAATGTTCTGATCCTCGGCGCGATGATCTGGCTCCTCCAGCGGAACGGCTTCCTGACGTTTTCTGAAAGCCCGCCTCCGGCAGGCGCGGGCTTTGTCCGTGGAGCGAACGACGACCGTGTCGCCGGAAGGGGCCGGGTGAGAGAGGCTGATGAGGCGCGCCCGGACCGTAAGTCACCCGGAATCCTGTCAGGGCAGCCGGCGGACGGCGTTGCCGCTGTCGCGTCCGCGGCAGAACCTGCCGCGACGGACGGCGCTCCATATTCGCGGCCTGCCATTCTGAGGGCGAAGAGTCCCGACGACAAGCCGCCGCCCGGCGCCGCCCTGGTTTACTATCTCCGCGACAGCGGGAACACCGGCTTTTGCTTCATCCCGCGCGGGACGTTCGTGATGGGCAGTCCGCTGACGGAGGCCGGAAGAGGCACGGCGGAGGCGCAGCACCCCGTCACCATCAGCCACGACTTCTGGATGGCGCGTTATGAATGCACGCAGTCCATGTGGGAGTCGGTGATGGGCCGCAATCCATCCTCTAACAGGAACAATAGCAGGCCGCTTCCGGTGGAGACGGTTTCATGGAATGAGATCGCGGAAGGGGCTGACTGTTTTCTCGCGAGGATGAACAGCCGAAAGGCGCTTCCCGCCGGCTGGCGTTTTGCCCTGCCCACGGAGGCGCAGTGGGAATACGCCTGCCGGGCCGGAACAACGACCCCGTTTAGTTTCGGCTCTGTGCTCGACGGCAGCCAGGCCAATTGCGACGGCTTCCTCCCGTACGGGACCACGAAACCTGGCTTTCACGCCGGGCGCACGACGCCGGTCGGCAGCTACCCTGCGAACCCATGGGGGCTGGAGGATATGCACGGGAACGTCTGGGAATGGTGCGCCGACGCTTTCGTTTCTGAGTTCCCCGGCGGCACCGATCCGCTGGTCACCGCCGGCACCGGGCGGGTTCAACGTGGAGGCTCATGGCGCTTCAACGCGGGTCTCTGCCGCTCGGCTTCACGTCAGGGGGTGGCTGCGGATGTGGGCGATGACACCCTCGGCTTCCGTCTTGCCGTTGTCCGGGATGAGTAGGGCCGCCCGTGTTGCCTGTGGAAAACCAGACTCGAAGAAAGAGTTGACGCCAGAGCGGCATAACGCACATGATCCGCCCGTCACGAATCCTATCTCCTCCAGACGAATCCCATGAACTCCCGCCGACTTCTTCCTGCCGCCGCGATGGCTGCATTCACCCTCACCGGCGCAGTGCAGGCCGGACTGACTTCCTACAACAGCGGAAGCGGCGGCGCGGCGCTCGACGCTACGAATATCAACAATCCCGTGGAGGGTCTTCCGGGTGCCGTGACGGCGGGCGGGGATACCGCAATGGGTTATTCCGGCGGCTCGCACACGCAGATCAACTATCAGCCGGCGCTGAATCCACCGTCCGGCAGCCCCTTCACCATCGAGTTTTGGGCGAAGCCTGGCACCCTGGTGGACGACAACCTCGGACCGGCACCCGTCTTCAACCGGGTTTCCGCCGGCAACCGCTCGGGCTGGGTTTTCTTCCAGCGGAGCCCGGCGACAGGGTGGAATTTCCGCATGTATAACGGAGCAGGAAGCGCGGTGGGAGTTGACCTCACGGGCGGCACGGCGAATGTTGATGCATGGAGCCACGTCGTCGTGACGTGGGACGGAGCCATTCCCATTTTGTACGTGAATGGCCTGCTGGCGGACAACTCCTCAGTCGGCAACGGTGTGTATAACGCCAGCACCGCCGCCAATTTCAGCATCGGCAGCTACGATGACGGCGCCAATGCCTTCAATGGTGCCATTGACGAGACCGCCTTTTACGGCAGCGCGCTGACCCCGGCTCAGATCCAAAATCACTTCAATCTCGCAACCAGTGCGGTGCCGGGGGCCTACAGCTCTGCGATTCTCATTGACGGAGCCACGCTCTACCTGCGAAACATCCCCGAGCCCTCCTCGATGGCGCTCGCGGCCCTCGGCTTGTTGTCCGCGGGGAGCCGGCGTTCGCGGCGGCATCCGCGCCGGTAATTCAGGCTGGCGGTCGTTACGCGGTGCATTCGGAGTCGGGAGGCACAACGGCCGGCCATTCCGGACCTGCCGCCGGCATCCGAAACGGTTCCTTGAAAATCCTTGTTGCCCCCGGGGACGTTTCTTTAGTATTTCCCCTGATCCCTCCTTAAAGATTTTCTCCCCCCCACCCACCTATGAACGAAGTCATCGTCCAAGAGTCCGAACTCCAGCAGGGCTACCGCAACACTTACAAAAAAGCGGTGGATGCCGTCAAGATGAGCAATCACGCCTACGCGGTGGAGTTGTTATTGTCAGTGGTCAAAGACAATCCCGGGTTCCTCGACGGACGGAAGATGCTGCGCAGTGCCGAGTTGCAGGCCCAGTCCGGCAAGAAGGGAAAATTCATCGACACCACCGGGGTGAAGATCCGCAAACCTCAGGCAACCCTGAAGAAGGATCCGCTGGCCGCGATTACCGAAGTGGAGGAAATCCTCAAGGACGATCCGATGAGCGTGTCGGGCAATACCTGCCTTTTCGAGGCCGCCAATGCCGCCTCCATGCCAGCCACGGCCGCCTTCGCGCTCGAGACCGCGCTCAAGGGCAAGCCGGAGGATACCAAGCTGGCGCACAAGCTCGCCAAATATCTGCTCGCCAATGACGAGCCCGAGCGCGCCATCAGGATTTACGAACACATCATCAAGATTGACGGCACCGATGGCGATGCGCGTTCCGGTCTGACCAATGCCAATGCGCGGCTTTCCATGCAGCGGCAAAAGTGGGACGGCGGCGACGGCGGCAATTTCCGCGACCTCATCAAGGACAAGGGCAAGGCCAAGCAGATGGAGGACATGAGCCGGATCGGTGCCACCAGCGACCAGATCCAGGAGCAGATCGCCCACCTCATGAAGGACTATGAGGCCAATCAAAACGACCTCAACGTCGTGCGGAAAATTGCCGACCTTTACGAGCGCCTCGAAGACTGGGACACCTCGCTCTCGTACTATTCCTGGGCCAATCACCTCAGCGGCGGTGACTCGGCGCTCGAAAACAAAGTCCACCGCCTGACGGACAAGGTGGAGGAAATGAGCATCAAGCGTCTCAATGAGGACCTCGTCGCCAATCCCGATGACCCTGACGCCGAGGCCAAGCGCGCACAGATCATCGATCTCGAACACGCCCGTGAAGAGAAACTCGTCACGGTGGCGCGCGAGCGCGTCGAGCGAAACCCGACCGACCCGCAGCTTCGCTACGAACTTGGGACGCACCTCTTCGCTGCCGGCCACGCCCGCGAGGCCATTCCCGAACTCCAGCGCGCCAAAAACAATCCTCACATCCGCCACAAGGCCATGCTTATGCTCGCCCGCTGTTACGGCGCGGCGAAGATGTATGACCTCTCGCTCGGCCAGCTCAAGGAAGCCACCGCCGAAATGATGATCATGGACGCGACGAAGAAGGAGATTGTCTTTGAAATGGGCCTCATGCACGACGCCATGGGTAAAAAGGACGAGGCCCTCGACAGCTTCAAACAAATCTACGCCGTGGACTACGGCTATCGCGACGTCGCCGCCCGCGTCGAAGGCGCCTACGGCGGCTGAGCCGAACTGTCGAACAACCGCAGGCCGGCAGGCTGGAAGCACTGCGAAACAGCAGTGCCGGAGGCGCTGCGTTACGTTGGGCTGGTTCCCTGTAACGCAGGCCGTCCCGGCTGCCGTTCCGCAGTGCCTCCGGCCTGCCAGGTCTCAAGGTAGTCCCTGCGTGGCCTCCTGCTCAAATCCGGAGTCCCGCGGGGTTCCGGATTTTTTTTGCCCCGGGACCGCGGCTTTGCAAGCCGCCCCTCCCAACAAGCTCAACAAACCGGGCAACCGCGACCGATCTCTCGCCCTCCCGCGGCTCCTTCTGAAAAATATCTTCACCTGATTTCCAGGAAACTCTCCGCTGCGCCGTGTTCCCCTGTGAACCTTTCGCTCCGCAAGCGGTCCAACCGGTCCTCCCGCACTTTTGAACCCCTCCGCTTCAGACCTTCTCGACCGCTACGAGCGCCCGCTGCTCGCCTTCGCCCGCCATCACTCCGGTGACCTGGAGACCGCGCGCGATGCCGTGCAGGACACCTTTCTCCGCTACTTCAAAAACCCGCCGACAGGCGAACTCGAGGGTCTCGCCCCCTGGCTCTTCACCGTCTGCCGCCGGGTCATCATTGACCATCAGCGAAAAAACCAGCGCCTCGTACCCATGAACGCCGCCACCGCCCTGACATTCGACAACCACATTGACGACTCCGCCGCCAGCCCCTCCGCTGCGCTGGAGGAAAAAGACGACACGCACCGCCTCCGCGGTCTCGTGACTTCCCTGCCGGATCGCCAGCGCGAACTTGTCAGGCTGAAATTCGAAGCCGGCCTCAGCTACCGCGACATCGCCGCCGCCACCGGGCTGTCGGTTAGCAATGTCGGGACGCTGCTGCATCACGCCGTGCAGAGTCTGCGGGAACAGTTTCACGCCGTCTGAAGAAGGTTCTCAGTGCCCAGTGCCCAGTGCCCGGTTCTCAGTGAGCCAGCCACCGGGAACTGAGAACCGAGAACCGGGCACCATTCATCAACAATACCCAACCGATATGAAAACAGAACCCATCACCGAACCCGCTGATCCCCGCGCCGTGGCCACGGCTTGCGCCCTTGGGGAACTCACTGCGGAAGAACACGCCGCCTTTGCAAAAGAATGCGCG
>JANNVM010000950.1:0-4322 GCA_031414455.1 Verrucomicrobiota bacterium | reverse complement strand
GCGGTTCTGCCGCGATACCTGGTGTTCGCGCGCCTGAAGTTTGAGCAGCGACTGATACGCCGCCTGCTCCGGTCCCAGCGCCGATGCCAGTTCCGAAGGTGAATCCGCCGCTTTCTCCAACTGCTCAATAGCCTCCTGCATGTGCTGCATCGCACTTTGCCAAAGCGCTGCCGTCTGGGGCTGACTATCCGCTTCTTTGGCGGCCTGCTCAGCCTGTGAACGCGCGTCCTCCTGAGATTCATGCACGACGTTGATATCGTCAGGCTTCTTTGTCGTGTCCTGTCGCTGCTGCAGCTTCCACGTCGCGCTGATGATCTGCTTTTGCAACTTCACCAGTTTCTCCGCCTGACCGCCCTGTTGCTGCTGTTGTTGTTGGTCCTGCTGCTGCTGCTCACTCTCCATGCCATCGCCCTGACGGAAGATTTCCTCAAAAGCCCGCACTTCCGCAAAGAACAAGTCGCCCCTCGTCCGGCGCACTTTGCCGTCCGGCCCAAAGTCATCCGCCCATGCGTGCCAGGCAAACAACTGATCCGGCGAGGCGTTTAGTTCCTCCATGCGCAGAAGTTGCTGAAACGTGCGCTTCTCCTTGCCGGGAATGTCTTTGCCAAATTCGACCGTCACCGTCTCGCCGCCCGGCGTCTCCACATCCAGACCGCAGGCCATGACTCCGAAATCATCCCACACCGTGCCATCGAACGGAATCTCCTGAAGCGCCGACGGTTTCTGATCGCCCTTTGGTGATGCCAGTTTCATTTCCGGCACACGGTTAGGAACGACATCGAAGGAGAACGGCACCGGTTGCTTGCTGCGGCGTCCTTCGGCGTCGGTGAGCACAAGATCATAGCGCGCACTTTTCTCCGGCAGGTAGCCGCGCAGCCTGGCGGAGGCTTTGTCCGGCGAGACTTCCAGTGTCAGTGCGGCGGTTTGCTCCGCGGGCTCTTTTCCTTTCCGCGGTTCCAGCACCGCGGACGCCACTGGCTTGTTTAGCGCCAGTTCCAAGTCAATGCGCGTGCCTTCCACCGCGGAGGTGTGCCGCGTATCTTCGATGCGCCTGGGCGGCAGTTTGGTGTATTCGGGATAAGTCAGGGTCACATCGCTGCGCTCCAGCTTCGGATATTCAAAGACCCGCACTTTGAACTCCCGCGTGCTGCCTCCGTCCCACGTCACTTTATAAACGAACGACTCTTTTACTCCGGGCACCGAACCGCCAAAGACCGGATCTTTCAGGCTGCGAGTGAGCGGCAGGCGGTGTTTGGATTCGACCGACTCACCGATCACCAATTCCACCGCCGCAGGCACCACACCGGTGAACTTCGCCAGCAGTACAAGTGCGG
Organism: Verrucomicrobiota bacterium; assembly: GCA_031414455.1. Lineage (GTDB taxonomy): Bacteria > Verrucomicrobiota > Verrucomicrobiia > Verrucomicrobiales > V1-33 > V1-33. Next base: position 2,988 of record JANNVM010000950.1, on the reverse strand, counting down.
AGCCCTTTTCCAATTCGGTGTCGCCGGGGGTGATTTCGACGCCGTAACCTCCGCTGTCCTGCACGGAAGCTGATCCACCCGTGGCAGTCGAAGGCGGCTGAGGCAGCAGGAACCAAAGGCCGAGGAATGCTGCCAGCGCGCTATATTGCGCCACATGCGTCCAACGCAACGCTGAGTCCGGCACGGCACGCTGCCAGTCGTGCTGCGTGCTGTGATGAATGGTCTCCGTAAACAAATGCTCCTGGAGAAAGGTGAATCGGCCGCCTTCGTCCGCCGTCTGCTGGAGTGCTGTTGTCAGGCGTCCATTGAGATCGGGATATTGTTGCTCCAGGCGTTTTGCAACTGTGCGGATATTCGGCCTGAACAGTGCGCCCAGCAGCGCCCCGATGACACCCAGCCCAAGTCCGAACGGTAACAGCACCATTCGTTCCAGCGGGTAGCCGGGCGTGACGGAGGCAGGAGTCATCGCCCATCTGGCGACAATCAGAAAGAAGCCGGTCACTACCGCTGCGGCAGCCCAGCCGACAGCGAATCCCAGGAGCATTCGTTTGCGCCGGCAGCGTTCCAGAGCGGGTTCGAGTCGGGCATGAAGTGCCTGGTCAATCATACGGAAATTCTCCTTCGGTTCCAGTGTAGGGAGGACACCGTGGATGCCAGCAGAGTTTCCACGAAAAGCGCGGAGAAACGGGGGCGCTTCACCGCAGACGGGATGGGAGAGTGCGACTCCGGTGGCGGCGGTGTTCCGGATGTCTCCTGCGGCTGAATCGCGTTCCCCTTCATGGCAGCGTGACGGCCAGCCTGCCGAACCGCCGCCGCGCGGCGGCACTCGCGTGGTCGGTGAAGCGCAGGCGCAACTGGCCGGCGGGAGCCCCGGGGAGAAGTTCCGGCGTCAGTATCGCGGGTGCGGCAGGAAATGTTAGGCTGCCGGCGAACTCCGCATTGAAGAGCACCTGCTCCAGTGCGGCGGCCGGCACCTGAATGGTCAGTGTGAGGCGACCGGATGCGTCGCGGGCGATTGACTGACTTTTGGCCAGCGCAGGTTCGCTGGAGACTTCGGTATCATGGGGCGGGGTGCCGAGCGCAAACTCCACAGCATTGGTGAGTCCGTCGCCGTCGGCGTCCTGCTCCGGTGCGGCGAGCGCCACGCCGGCCAGCGCTGCGGCCCGCCACGCGTCGTACGCGGCCAGTCCCGCTCCCGGTGCCGGTGTGATGACGATGGACAGCGGCAGGCTGCGGGTCTGCGCGCCAAGCGTCGCCGTGATGGTGCCGCTATAGATTCCACCCACAGCTGGTGTCCCGGAGAGGAGCGCTGTCTTGATGTGGAGGGACAGGTCCGGCGGCAGCCCTTCTGCGGTATAGGTGGCACCAGGTATCGGACGGGGCGCGAGGATGCTTACGGGTAATCCGGCAGGTCTGCGGAGTGTGAACGACGGTGGGACCAGCGCCAACGAATTAAAGACACCAGCGGCAATGCTCACCGCGCCTGTCAGGCCAGCCGGCACCTGGCTCTGGCCGTCGTCGTTGTATCCCCAGCCGACGGCAGAACCGTCGCTCCGCAGCGCCAGGGAATGCGATGCTCCTGCAGCTATGGCCACGACGCCAGCCAATCCGGCAGGGATCGTACATTGGCCGTAGTTGTTGAGTCCCCACGCGACCACAGTGCCATCCCCGCGCAACGCGAGCGAGTGTTCCGCTCCCGCGGCCAGGGCTACCACTCCGCTCAACCCGGGCGGCACGGTGCTTTGGCCGTTATTATTGCTGCCCCACGCGACGACGGAGCCATCGTCCCGCGCTGCGAGGGAGTGCCCACCTCCAGCAGCGATGGCCTTCACTCCCGTCAGCCCGGAGGGCACGGTAATCTGGCCCGAAGTATGGTAGCCCCAGGCCGCGACGGTTCCATTGCCCTTCAGAGCAAGGTTGTGCAATCCCCCTGCGGCAATCGCGATCACTTCGCTCACTCCGTCGGGCACCAGGGCCTGGTTCACATAATTGGCTCCCCAGCCGGTCACCGTACCATCACTGCGCAACGCCAAAGAATGGTTGCTCCCGGCGGCTACGGCCACAACACCGCTCAGTCCCGGCGGAACCGTGAGTTGATAATAGGTGTTCTCGGAAAGACCCCAGGCGGCGACCGTGCCATCACTCAGCAGTGCCAGCGAATGATAACGGCCCGCTGACAAGGCTATGCCTTCGGCCAATCCGATCGGTTCCGTATGTTGTCCTGCAACAACGCCACCCCAGAACGCCCACGTCAAGACCTCTACATCCCACACGACGGTGGCGGTTCCAGAGACATTGCTGGCCGTTAGCTCCGCGTGGTAAATCCCCGGTGCCGGGGTGCCGGAGATCGCCCCTGTCTCGCCATTGATGGCCAGCCCAACCGGCAGACCTGCCGCCGTATATGAGGCCGCAGGTCCCGGCCAGAGAATGGATTGCCTGACAGGACGGATGACCGCCGGCAGCGGCGGTGCGAATGGCTGCCCCATCACGGTGAGCAGGATGCTGCGGGTGCCCGTGCCTGCTGCATTGGTCGCAGAGAGGGGCACGGCATATTCGCCAGGCACGGTGGCGATTCCGGAAATTACGCCCGTGGCCCCGTTGATCACGAGACCCGACGGCAGGCCGACTGCATTGTAGGAGACCGGGGCTCCACTGGCGAGAATGCGTTGCTGGAAAAACGGAACGGTGGCTCTGGCTCCCGCGGCCTCGGTGATGAGGCGGAGCGGTGATGAAATGACCGGCACGCCGGCCGAGCCGACGAGGCACATGGAGAATTCTCCTCCCGCGGCGATCGCCACGACACCGGTTAACCCAGTTGGCACTACACTCTGGCCGCGAATGTTATGCCCCCAGGCAGCGACCGTGCCGTCACTCCGAAGAGCCAGTGAATGGTTGTCGCCCGCGGCAATGGCAACCACTCCTGTCAAGCTGTTGGGAATCGCGCTCTGTCCGTAGAAATTCTCGCCCCATGCGACCACCGTGCCATCG
>JANNVM010000949.1:0-10693 GCA_031414455.1 Verrucomicrobiota bacterium | reverse complement strand
AATGGTAGGGATGCGCTCCTGCACGTCCCAAACCAGGCGGGCGAAGGGGGCGCGGAGCCGGCGTGCCGGGCACGCTGCGCCTCCGGGGCGAGAGCCTCACCGCTGCGCTTTCTCTGCGGGCGAAGCGGAGCGTGAAGGCTTCTCGCCCTGGGAGCGATGCGTGTGTGGGGAGCACCGGCTCCGCGCCAGCCTCCGCCCACGGATATTTGGGACGCGCAGGAGCACATCCCTACCTGGTTTATTCAATAAGTGGCGCGCCCGCCGGAGAGATCGAAGACGGCACCGGTGGAGAATGAGCACTCCTCCGAGCAGAGCCACGCGACCAGCGCCGCCGCCTCCTCGACCTTGCCGAAACGACCCATCGGAATTTTCGAAAGCATGTAATCAATGTGCGTCTGCGACATCTGCTTGAAAATATCGGTCGCGATGACGGCGGGCGTTATGCAGTTCACGACGACGTTGCTCGTCGCGAGTTCCTTGCCCAGCGACTTTGTCAGGGCGATGACGCCGGCTTTCGAGGCACTGTAATGCGCGGCGTTGGGATTGCCTTCCTTGCCGGCGATGGAGGCGATGTTGACGATGCGGCCATAACCGTTGCGCAGCAGATGCGGAATGACGGCCCGGCAGCAGTGGAAAGGCCCGTTGAGATTGATGTCGAGCACGCGGCGCCATTCGGCGGGGTCGGTCTCCCAGGTCTTCGCATTGGTCCCCGCGATGCCGGCGTTGTTGACCAGGATGTCCAGCTTTCCGAAAGCCTCCGCAGTCGAAGCGGCGGCGGCCTGAGTGGATTCAGCACTGGTGACATCCACCACGGCGGTATGCACCGTGGCGGGGGAGTTCAATTCCTCCGCAGCGGCATCAAGCGCGGCCGCATCCACATCCCAAAGCGAAACACTTGCGCCGGATGCCAGCAGCCGCCGGGCGATGGCGAGTCCGATGCCGCGGGCACCACCGGTGACGATGGCTTTCCGCTGATTGAGGTCAATGGTGTTCATGATGGAAGGGCAGGGGATCGTAGTGTTATAAATGCTGACGTCATGGGCGGCATGGGAGGTGGAGAGCGCAGGGAACGGCCTTCCGGTGAAAGCGACGCCGGTTATTTGGGTGCCGCTGCGGGCCGGGCCCGATAGCGTTCCGCGAGCCGCGTGTGACGACTGGCCAGAGACTGTTCCGCGCCGGAGATCCAGAGGCGCTTTACCTCCGACCGGATGTCGAGGATGTCACCCGTTGCGGCAAAGAAGGAGGCCTCCTTGCCGGCTTCGATGGACCCCAGCAAGTCGCCCGCGCCGTGCAGTTGCGCCGGGATGAGAGTGATGGCGGCCAGCGCGGCCTCCCGGGAAAATCCAAACGCCGATGCCTGGGCCGCGCAGTACGGGAGATTGCGCTGGCTGGAGGCACTCTTGCCGGACGCTTCGCTGATCGCGACGGTGACTCCCGCTTTTTCCAAAATGGAGGGAGCGCGAAATTGCACGTCATAGGCATCGGAGCTTTGGCCGGGCAGGGTAAACACCTCGCTGTAAATGACAGGAACCTTTCGTTGGGCCAATTCGCCGGCGAGCATCCATGCATCGCGGCCGCCCTCGAGGATGATCCGCAGGCGGGGGCGGGTCGCAGACCACTTCAAGGCCGCCCGGATTTCCCGGAGTCCCTGGGCGTGGACCACCAGCGGCAATTCACCGCGCACCACCGGCAGCATGGCCTGCCACGCCGGCACCACGGGGCTGCCATCCTGACGCTTTTCCCAGGCTTCGGCATCGGCGAAGAATTGATCAATGGTGCGCACCCGCTCCAATCGCTCGCGGGCTTGTTCCTCAAGCGATTTTGTTTTTTCGGAGGCATTCGGTCCGGGCACGCTGAGCGAGTGATCCGGCCAGAACAGGTGCATTGCGGTACGGCGGCGGATCGTCATGTCCTCGATAGTCCATCCGCGGGCCGCCATCATCCCGGAGGCCCCGGAAATGAGTTTGCCACCCGGGACCGGAACGAAGTGCGTGATGCCGTTGGCCCGGGAGACCGGAATCAATTCAGAGTCAGGGTTGACCGCCGTCCAGGATTCAATCTCCGGAGTGAACTCGCCGGTTTCCTGGTCGTCGATCGAGGCCCGCACTGAGGAGATTTCCACCAGGCCGAGGTCAGTGGACGCACTGATCAGACCAGGAAACAGATGCAGTCCCGCAAGGTCGATGGAAACATCCGCGGCTTCGTCGATCCGCGGGGCGACGGCGGCGATCCGTCCGTCGCGCACCAGCACATCACCTGGCGTCAGGGTGCCATGGGTTACGGTATGGACGGTGGCCCCGCGCAGGAGCAGGGTGCCGGCAGGCGCCCCCGCGGCCGGGAGCAGCACGGCAAAAAGTATAGCGGTTAGTTTTTCCATGGCATTTCGTGATCAAGGCAACAATCAATACAGCGGTGGTTTTGGCGGTCCTCCAGAGCGCGGCGGAAGAATTTATCCCGGCCCTTGCCTGCGGCGGCATCCTCCGGCCCGTCACCGGCGAGCGTTTTTGCCTTGGCAATGAGCGCGTCCCGAAGGCCCTGGCGGGCACCCGCCCGGCGCTGAGCGGCCTCGATTGCAAAATACTGTTTTCCTTCGATCCACGTTTCCTGACAAATACTCAGAGTATCCAGCGGATGTCCGCTCCAGATGACAAAGTCCCCGTCTTTTCCTGGCTCGAGGGAACCCACCCACTTGTCGATGCCGAGCTGTTTTGCCGGATTCGCCGTGACAAATTTCAGGGCTTCCTCCTCCGGGGTGCCGCCATATTTCACCGCCTTGGCGGCTTCGAGATTCAGGCGCCGCGCAAGATCAGAGGAATCGGAGTTGAAGGAAACGAGAACTCCGCGTTCCCGCATGATGCTGCCGGCATGGGGGATGGCGTCATAGACTTCCAGCTTGTAGGCCCACCAGTCGGAAAAAGCGGAAGCGCCCGCACCGTGTTTGGCGATTTCATCCGCCACTTTATACCCTTCCAGAATGTGCTGCAGGGTGGCGACCCTGACACCAAAACTCTCCATGACGCGGAGGAAGACCACCACTTCATCCTGACGGTAACTGTGGCAGTGGATCAACCGCTCGCCCCGGATGATTTCGGCAATCGTTTCCAGTTCAAGATCGCGCCGGACCGGCGGACCGCCCTCGCGCTGCTGTTTCGCCAGGGATTCGGAGTATTGCCGGGCGGCCGTAAAGCGGTTGGTATGGAAGGCGGGCACGCCCATGCGGCTCTGGGGAAAGCGGTTGCGGAAACGATCGCCCCAATTGGATTGCTTCACGTTTTCGCCGAGGGCGAATTTGATGCCGCCGGGTGCTCCCGCCAGTTTCAGACCCTCCGGTCCCGCGCCTTCACGCAGCTTGATCACACAGTTCTGCCCCCCAATCGGATTCGCCGAGCCGTGGAGCAGATTCGCCACTGTCAGCCCGCCCGCCAGTTGTTGATGGATGGTTTCTGTTTCCGAGTTTACGACGTCACCGATCCGGACCATGGCGGTGGAGGGCAAAGTTCCTTCGTTCACCCCGCCGATGATCATGCTATGGCTATGGCAATCAATCAGCCCCGGAGTCACATGAATGCCCGGCCGGTCTATCACGAGGGCTTCTGGCGGCACCGCGGACGGAGCGATCGTCCCGATGGCCTTGATTTTTCCATCGACGATCAGGAGACCGGCATTTTCCAGACGGCCCTGCGGTCCGGAAGTCCAAATGGTGGCCGATTTGATAAAGACGGCGGTAGGCGTTAGGATTGGTCCCCGGTCCTGTTGCGGGGGGGCATCCGTTAGTTTGGCACGTAAAGCCTCCATTTCCTTCTTCTTATCCGGCTTATCAGGCTTTCCTGGTTCGTCAGGCTTGGCAGCGCCGGCTTTGGCTTCCTCCGCTTTCTTCTTGTCCTCCTTGATCGGAGCCTGGAAAATTCTCCCATCAATCCAGACCTCCCGCACCCGGGCTTTTTCTTCGAAGTAGCGGCCGTTTTCCACGACCGTTAGGTTGGCCAGCCTGCCGGCGGTGATTTCCCCCAGTTGATCAGCCACCCCGCAAAGCCGGGCGGGCACGGTCGTGAGGGCAGCGATGGCATCGGTTTCACTCAACCCCCGCGCGATGGCGAGCCGGGCGTTGGCGCGGAACTGTTGAGGCTTGCCGAGGCCATGAGTGGTGAGGGCAATCTCGAGGCCTTCGCGGCGGAGCAGCCCGGGATTACCCGGGGCCTGATCCCATGCCCGCAATTGCTCGGAAGGGACGGCCACCCAGTCATCCTCGTCAGGAAGATTCGGCACCTCCGGAAAGTCGATGGGAACAATGAAGGAGACGGCCGTGGCGCGCATCAAGTCAGGGCGCCGCCATTCCTGCCCGGTCGCCAGCATCACCGGCAGCAGGCCTAACTCGCGGGAGAGTTGCATGGCCCGGTCCACCATCAGCATGCCGCCAGGCTCGAAGAGCACCGGCATAATTTTCCGGGCGGCAGGCTGCAGCGCCGTTAGCGCTTCGCTCATTGAGGGACGGGGACGGGTGGTGGGATTGGCGCCAAAATGAGCGGCGTCGGCGGCTTGAAACTGCGCGTCGAAGAAGGTCTGGCGCACCACCGCGATGACACCCATGAGCGAGCCTGGATAGGCGTCAGGCCGGCCGCGACCACCGGCGGCCGGTGCTTCGGCAGGCACCATGAGAGCAATGTGCTGGAAGGTGTCCGGGCGCATGATGGCTTCATCGGGATCGCTGGAGCCGAGGGACGCGAAGGTGCTGATGCCCCGGATCACGCCTCGATCCGGCACCACATTGGCCGCGGTAAATCCCTCGGCCCGTAACGCTTCCATCGCCCCGGGATCCGGGTCATAGCCGCGGGCCATCCGGCGCTGCGGGGTCACCAGCGAATCCGCGCTGGAACCCCCGGCCACAGACGCGACTCCGGGGAATCCCATGCCTGCTCCGGAAGTCAACTGGCCGGAGCCGACCGGCGGGCCTTCTTCCATCAAATCCGCGCGCACGGCTCCCTTTTTGCCGAAGGAAACATGGGCATCGATAAAGCCGGCGTAAATCGTGGTGCCGCTCATGTCGTGAACCCGGGCCTCCGCAGGCACCACGGCATCTTTTCCCACAGCGGTAATGCGGCCGTCCCTGAGGATAATCGTGCCTTGATCCAACTCCTTCCCCGGGCTGACCACCACGTGTCCGCCCACCAATGCGTGGACTGAGGCGGCCAGCGGTCGGTTGGCGGGGGGGCGCAGGCCATCAAAGGAAAACAGCGGGATCACCAGTCCTGCGGCACACAGGGCAGTGACCGCGAGGCCGGCAGGGAAGCGAAGTTTTATCATCATAGGCATCTGCACCGTGCCGTCCCGGTGAAAGGCGTGCAAGCAATAGTACCACTTCTTCGAATCCCGTCCCGTCTTTGCCCTCTTGCCGGTGCCGCCGCGGCTCCCATCATAGCCGTGACTTATGGGCAAGAAATTCTACATTACCACTGCGATAGATTACACCAACGGCGCGCCGCACATCGGGCATGCCTATGAGAAAGTGCTGGCGGATGCCATGTCGCGGTTTGTGCGGCTCACGGGGCGCGAGGTGTATTTCCTGACCGGGCTCGATCAGCACGGTCAGAAGGTGCAACTCAGTGCGGAGAAGGCCGGTGTGCCGCCGCAGGAGTTTGTGCGCGGCGTTTCGGATAAATTCATCGCGCTGTGGGAGCGGCTGAATGTGAAGCCGGACGGCTGGGCGGAGACGATGGACCCGCGGCATCAGCGTGTTGTGCAATCACTGCTCCAGCAGTTGTTTGATGAAGGGCAAATCTATAAGAAGTCGTTCAGCGGCTCCTACTCCATACGTCAGGAGCAGTTCCTCAATGACAAGGACCGTGAGCCTGATGGCTCATGGGGACCTCAGTGGGGACTCGTGGAAGAGCGCGAGGAGGAGAACTATTACTTCCGCCTCAGTATGCACGCGGACTGGCTGCGCGGGTTCCTTGAGTCGCGGACGGACTTTGTCTTTCCGGCGAACCGCCAGACACAGCTCGTCAATGCGATGAAGGACAGCGAGGGCGTGGACCTGTGTATTTCGCGGCCGGTGAGCCGGCTGTCGTGGGGCATTCCTCTGCCGTTCGATGCGGGCTACGTGACGTTTGTGTGGTTCGATGCCCTGGTGAATTACATCAGCTTCGCAGGCTATCGCGACGCCCGGCCTGGCACGAGTGGACTTCCGCGATGGGAAGACCTGTGGCCCTGTGACGTGCATGTCATCGGCAAGGACATCCTCATCCCCGCGCACGGGATTTACTGGCCGGTGATGCTGCACGCCTGTGGCATTCCCGACGATCAGATGCCGAAGGTGCTCGCGCACGGCTTTTGGAACATTGAGGGCAAAAAGTACAGCAAGAGCGAGATCGTGGAGACGAAACCGCTGACGGTGTTTAAGGACTTCGATCCCAATTCCCTTGCCGATGTCGTCGGGGCCGACGGTCTGCGTTATTATCTTCTCGCCGAAATGAAGACCGGCCAGGACTGCGACCTCACCGAGGAGCGCATTCTCTTTCGCTACAACAAAGAGCTGGCCGACATCCTCGGCAATCTCCTGAACCGCACGCTCAACATGGCGCGGAAGTATTTGAACAGTGTGATCGTGGCCACCAGCCACGACTGTGAACTGCACCAGGCGCTGCGCTCCTCCGTCACGGCGTTGCCAGGTCGCGCCGCCGGGCATTTGCGTGAATGGCAGATCAGCGAAATCCTCGCTGATGTCATCGCCACGGCCCGTCAGGCGAACGAATTCATCGACAAGACCGCACCGTTTAAGCTCGCCAAAGACCCGGCCAATGCCCCCGCCGTGGCCAGCATCATGCGGCACGTCGTGGAAACGGTCGCGCACCTCAGCGTGCTGCTTGGTCCCGTCATGCCCGCCACGGCGAAACGCATTCAGGAGCAACTCGGATGGACGCCGCCGGACAACCTTACGCTCAGTGATCTGAAATGGGGCCTTCTGCCCGACGGCCATACGCTGGGCGAGCCGCAGCCGCTCTTTCCGAAAGTGCTGCCGCCGGCGGAAATCAAAGTCTGATCTGCCGTGGCGGACAAAACGCCGCCGAATATCGGCAGCATCGGAGCACCACCACAGTAAAACTTCGTGGAAACTCAGGCACTCCCTCCACGGGTGTCTTTGGCGGAAACCCATTCGCGGAGGACGAATTTCCCGCAGTGGCCGCAGAGGTTAATTTTGACGATGAAGGCGTTCTCATAGCGACTCCCCCATCGGAGGAGGACGTTCGCATCGCCCGGACACTCCCGCGGTGATGATGAGAATGGCTCCTGGCATCACCATAGGCCTCACAATTTCCTCAGCCGCCCGTCCAGTCCCGCGACATTCATGCCGGCGCCGGCGATGCCGGCTGTCACATGCAGATACTTGATGTTCGCCGCGGAGAGTTCCGCGAGGGTGGCCGCCGGGCCGCCGGGTTCCAGTCCGGGTTCGAAGATGAAGTCCTCGGTGAAGTTGTGATGTCCCGGGCGGTAGGTCTGGGAGTAGTAGCCGTGCAGGACGATGGGCTGAGATGTCAGGCCGGTGATGGTGGTTTCCTCGAACCGGACCAGCGGCGCGGTATAGCCGCCGGCGAGCGGCGGTTCATCCGGCCAGTAGAACGAGGTCTGCACGTCCACACCCTTGCCGTTGTTCCCGTGGCGCAGCACGAGCGTGCTGCCGGGCGTTACCTCCCGGCGCAGTTCCAGTCGGGCGTAATCGGTCGTTGTGGTGGTGAAGTTGCCGAAGTGGTCCATGGTCGGCACCGGCGTGGCATAGGTTACGGTGAGCGCCGCGGGGAAATCGGAAGCGGTGAATACCGGCGGCGTGGCACCGGTCACGGATGTGGTCAGGGTATTGGTGAGTTCCCATGTGCGCAGCGCGGGGCCGCTGCCGGTGGTCCAGCGGTTCGTCGTGCCGTCGGCCGTGTGGGAAGCGCCGGGCCAGGTGGCAAGCAATCCGCTCAGACTTTGCCGCGCGCCGTTATTCACAAACTCCAGCGTGCCCTGCGTGTAGAGGCCGCCGGCGAGGTTCGCCGGGGTGAGGCGTTTGTTGGCGGTGTGCAGCAGCCAGATGGATTTAAGCCGGTGGTTGCCGAAGACGTCGGCGAATTCCACCTGGGCCAGCCGCCACTCGGCGGGGTCATTGATGACGAAGGACGTCACTGGCGTGGAATTGCCGGTGGCGGGGATTTCGCGCACCTGTTTCACCACGAGCCCGAGGTTCACGTCCTTCTTGTATTCGAAATCGAGATGGAACCTCGTCTTTGCCGGGAACAACTGCTTGTAGCCCGTGCCCACGGTTTTGAAGAGATTGAGGAAGCCGGTGTAGTCCTGCTGCCACGTCATTACATGACCGCCGAGCGGCACCCGCGACGACTGTTGCCGCAGGGTCACGCTGGAAATATTGCCGGACGAATAGACGTCCGCGACTTCCGGGAGGGCCGTGCCGTCAGGATTGGTCACCGATTCCGCACCGGATTGGGTCACGAGTTTGCCCTCGATGGGCGAAGAAAAGGTGAAACGATAGTCGAGCGTGGCCACGCCGTTGGCGAGTTCCTCTTCGTCAGGAAACGAATGATGCACCAGGACACCCATGCCCACTTCGACTTCATCTACGCCGTGCCGCCGCCGCTCCAGCCAGGCATTGTCATTGTAGAAACCCGCATACACGCGCTGGATGGCGCGAAAGACGCCGCGCTCATCCGGTTCTGCGGCCTCGCACGCGCAGGGGCCGGCGGTATCGCCATCCAGATCATCGAGCACGCAGCCGCTGTAGCTGTCGTAGAGCCCCGCGCCGGTGAAGGTCTCGCTGTCCTCCACATTGGTGGAACTGCGGAAGCGGATCTTCCGTCCGGGAGTGAACCCGTTGAGCGCTGTCAGGATACTCTGTCTCTGCGCGGCAGTGAAAACCGCCGTGTTGCGAATGAGCAGCCTCACCTCCGCCAGCGCAGTCTTCATCGCGGCGATTTGTGGAGGGTAGGTCGTGTGCGGTGCAAGCCGCGCGGTGATTTCCGCCCGCAGGGTCTGTCCGCCCGGGAGTGATTGATTCATGAATGCATCCCACAGGTCGAAGGAGAAGGCGATGGCGGGCGGGCAGTTGTTCGGCACCGTGCGCCGCAGCAGGCCGTAGTTCGCCGCCTTTCCGCCAAAGTAGCGAATGTCCGCCGGTGTAAGTCCCTGCGTGGCGGCGCTGACGGAGCCGTAGGACGCCTTCGGAGAATAGGTGATAGGCTCCGGCACCTTCAGCGCCAGCAGTTCCGCCTCCACAGCCGGCTCCAGAGTGTCCGCGTCCATGACCTTCACCGTCCCCGTGTCGAAGGACACCGTGGCCCGCAGGATGACCTTCTTTCCAACGAGGGCCTGCACCCGGTCGCGATCCGTCGCGTCCGGTAAATAGACGAACGGAATGCCGAAAGACTGCGCGAGGATTGCAGTGTGGGAATTCGGCGTGGAGGGTGCCAGCGAAATGATGCCGGCTACGAGAGGCGTCTCGGCCGGCACTCCATTGGTCAGCAAGATGTCCTGCGGGAGCAGCCGGCCGTCTGTGAAGGCCGCGTCGATCTCCGCCGCGGGGAAATATTTGAGCCGGCCCAGCGCCCATCCTGGTGAATAGCAGTGATTCGATGCCATCCAGCGATCGAGCGACGCCACGGTGATGCCCCGCGACGTGTATTCCGCAGCCTGCTGGCGTACGGATTCGCTTTGTTCAAAGGCCGGCATGTAGCAAATCGCCGCGCCCGACTCCGCATGTACCGTGCTCTGCACCGACTTCATCCAGTTCGCTATCTCATCCGGTGTGTAGGCATCCAGTCCGGTGAACTGCACGCCGTACTCCACGAAATTTGCCCGCGGGGGATAGAGCACGGTGCCAAGCACGGCCTGCTGATTCGTTCGCCGCAGCGAGACCGTATCAAACGCCGCCCGGTTCATGCCGGCAAACGGCACCAGCCGCTGCGTGGCGAAGTCATAGTGGAACGGATACTTCACACTGTCCTGATAATAGACGCGGCCCGGGTCACTAGTTAGTATAACAAATTTCACCCAGCGCACGCCTTCCCCCTCTCCCGCGGGACGAAACACTTCCTCAGGAAAGAGGATCTGATTTTTCCAGTCGTCCGCCGCTGTCCGGGCCGACGCCAGCACGCGGTAGAAGCGCCGCGACGTTGACGAAGCGGGATCGGGAAACGCATACAGGGCATCGTGCAGCCGCCCGGCCTCCTGCCATGTCGTGAGATTCGGCGATGATTCCAGTCGCAGCAGCGCGCCGGCCTGATAGTCGCTGCTGATCTTCACCCGGCCGCCCGGAGGCTGGATGGTTAGTTGAGGCACAGTGATGTCGGCACCGGCGTTTACAGTCAGCGCGAGGGCTGCGAGGAACGGCAGCCATCCGCGGGTGCATAACCGGTCACAGGGAAAGGGTGCAGGCATGGCGGGGGGAGGGAAATTGTCGCGACTGATACCCCGCCTGCCCGCTGCCCGTCAATGTGGAACCGTTCGCCGTGTGGAACCGTTCGCCGTGCGGGGCTCACGGCACCGAGACGCGCAGGAACTGTCGCGCCGTTCCGGGCGGCAGGGTCACTGCGGGCGTCACCGTCTGATCGGTCATCAGCGGGCCGATGGTTTGCACGGTGGTCCACGAGTCCGCGGCAAGGCTGGCGCTGGTTTCGATACGATAGGTGCGTCCCGCGGCGGCCTTGAG
>JANNVM010000948.1:0-2838 GCA_031414455.1 Verrucomicrobiota bacterium | reverse complement strand
CAAAGTCAATCACCTTGGGCACTGGCCGACCGTCTTTCACTGTGACCAAGATGTTCGACGGCTTGAGGTCGCGGTGAATGATGCTTTTCTGGTGCGCGTGCTGCTCGGCCTGACAGACCTGCATGAACAACCTCGACCGCTCGTGCGTAGAGAGCTGGTTCGCATCGCAGTATTGGGTTATGGGAATGCCCTTCACCAGCTCCATCACGAAGTAGGGGCGCCCGGTGACGGTGACGCCGCCGTCAAAGATGCTGGCGATATGGGGATGATCCATCATCGCCAGCGCCTGGCGCTCCGCCTCGAACCGCGAGACAACTTGTTTGCTGTCCATCCCCGGCTTGATGACTTTGAGGGCCACTCGCCGCCGCACCGGCTCGGTCTGCTCGGCCACATACACCACGCCGCAACCGCCTTCCCCGACACGCTCAAGGATTTTGTAGCGGTCGACGGTCGTGCCAACCGCTTCGTCCGGCGGATCGGCGAATTCGAGATTGGGGAAATTGACCTCTTCGCGCCCCGGCTTTCGATGTTCTGCTTCGTCGTCGGGCAGGTCGGCAATAAACGCCTCCGCCTCGTCTGCTACGGCCAGCATCTGCTCCACGCGCGTCCGCAGCGCCTGGTCGCCCCCGCAGACCTTTGTGAGGTAGGGGGGCCGGTCGTCCGGAGGAAGTCCCCTTGCCGTGAAGTAGATGGAGTCGAGGTCGTTCATCACAAGTTTCCGTGGCTACATGCGTAGCCGGCACCCGAAAACGATCATCCCTGACGAAAATACCAGAGGCCCCCGGCATTTCCCGGGGCTGGGTTCTGTCGGGGATCTCATGGTGTATCCGGATGAGGGGTTCCCGGTGGAACGGGCCGTTCGGCAATCAGCTCAAAAAGCCTGACTTGAGCCACCGCCCAGTGCCGGCGAATCGTTACCTCGCTGACGCCGAGCGCGTCGGCGATCTCCTGATGCTTGAGTCCAACGAAATAACGCAGCTTCACCACCTCTGCTTTGATGGGGTCTTCCCGGGCCAGGACATCAAGCGCTTCGTTAATCTGAAGGAGCTTCTCGTCCTCGACCGGCGCGGCGATTTGGGTCTCGCAGAACTCCACCCGTTCCTGATCCCCGCCGCGCTTGAGCTGACGGTGGCGGCGGGCGCTGTCCACTAGAATCCGGCGCATGGCTTCGGCCGCGGCGGTAAAGAAATGCGCCCGGTTGGCAAACTTGAAGGACTCCGCGCCGCCCAGCCGCAGGTAGGCTTCGTTCACCAGAGCCGTCGCCTGCAACGTGTGCCCGGGACGCTCCGAAGCCATTTTTCGAGCCGCGATCGACCGCAACTCGCCATAAACCAGGTCGTAGAGCTGATTCAGGGAAAGGGGGTCTCCCGTGGCCGCGAGGCCGAGGAGTTGCGTCACTTCGTTCATTTGCCTGTCGTGTCCTGGAATTTACTCCGGAATTCTTCCTGAAAACCGCATTTTCCACAAATTAAACGGGCGCGATGTTCGGCCTGGAGCAGGCGAGATGGCGCGGACGATCAAAAAATAAATGCCAATGGGGTGATCGTTTTTCCCGGCGGATTACGCCTGTATCAGCGACGGGCCTTCCACTGGCGCACAACGCTCCACGAGAAAACCCGAAACCCAGCAGTAAAAACAAAGTTAAGGTATGCAAAACACACACAAACAATCCTCCGGGGCGGATCAAAAACAACTCCCTGGGCTTCCCGGCAAGCGCACATGGACCTCCTGGGCGCTTCTGTCGGTCCTTGGGCTCGCGGCGGCCACCCTGACCAGCTGTGCCGGCAAGTATACCGGCAGTGGCTCAATTCCTTCGGTGGCGGGAGCCCCTAACCAAGCCACACTCGCCTTTAACGTCCAGACCGATGGTGACACCGATGGTGATGGCGTTGCCGAAAACGTGAAGGGACAAATCCAGTTTCAGGACCTCGCCGCGGGCGTGAGGATCCACGGAGAGATACTCAATTCCGGGACATTGCCTGAAGGCCCCATTTACATTGACGGCGAGGAATGGCCCGCAGGAACGATCCTTCTCGAGGGTGCTTACACATCACAACCGCCTGGTAAAGGAGGTATCTTCAACATTGCCGTCTGCAGCCCACAAACTCCGGGGAATCAGGGCGGCGGCGAACAACTGCTCATCATTTTATACGGTGCCGAGGACGCCTATTACAACTTTGGCCTCGTAAGCGGGGGAAACATCACCTTTCACAAAGCTAAATGATCGGGTGAGCGGGAGCCCTGGAGGACGAGGAGCAGCGAGGCGCGTTCCTCCTCCAAGCCGGCTCATTCATCCGGTGTGCCACATCGACGAGGAGGTCACGCTCAAGGGTGGCCGCCGTTAGTCCGCCAGGTCGGAGTGAGTTTAATACCGCTTCTGATTCTACTTCAGGTTCAGCCCGGTCGAGCGCCCACACCCGCCCGGCCGGGCCTTTTTCATTTCCAGTGCGCCGTTCGTTCCGGGACCAGCACGGGGGAAGCGCGGTGGCGGCGGCAGGCGGAACCAGGGACCAAAAAATAAATGCCAATGGGGTGATCGTTTTTCCCGGCGAATTACGCCTGTGTCAGCGACGGGACTTCAACTGGCGCACAACGCTCCACGAGGAAACCCGATCAGCAAAAACAAACAGCCAAACAACCAGGTAAAATCATGATAAACAACGCAACCACCCTCAGAAAAGACTCCGCCCTCATCGGGGAAAACCAAACCGCCAAACCGCAAAGAAAAAGAAAGGGGACGACATTTGCGGCGCTGGCCCTCGCCGGAATCGCGGTAGCCAGCCTAACCGGCTGCCTCGCCGGAAAATACACCGGCGGCGGCTTCATCGACTCCACTGC
>JANNVM010000947.1:0-7033 GCA_031414455.1 Verrucomicrobiota bacterium | reverse complement strand
CCATCCACGATGAAAGCCTGACACCCGTCGGCGCCACCTTCAAAGCTGCGCCGGTTAGGGACTACCTCCCCGCCAACCACGGTTGGTTCCGCCCCGTCAGCACCCAGACCGGCCCCGACGGCTTCCTCTGGAACATGGACTGGTGCGACAAATACCCCTGCAATCAAAACGCTCAGGCCAATCCCGAAGGCGTGGACCGCGCCCATGGCCGCATCTGGCGCGTGTGCTATACGGGGAGCGAGGAGGGGAAGAAGATGGCGGGGATGTCGCGGGCGTCTGATCTGAAAATAGCGAAGGCAAACCTTTTGGAGCGTGAACGCGCCCTGCGTGAGAAAAATAATTGGGTTCGGCGTCACATGTTTCAGCAGATCATTGAGGAAAATGGCGGCGAAGCCAGGCCCGACGCCTCTGAAGATCTGCAAGCTGCCGTCGAAAACTCACCTGCGATCGTGGATGCGATTGCCAACGGAGGAGGAAAAGAGAGTGGCACCCCGGGATTCTCACGCTGGGAGATTCGCCTGGAAGCACTATTTGCGCTGTCGGCCTTGGACCAACTGCCTGAGGATTCGATTGAATCAGCAGCCATGAGTTTGGATGCCGCTCTTCGGATTGGAGTAGCCAGGATTGGCGGAGAAGCCGCAGGAACTCCCCGGGACTGGACCGAATACCAATGGATGCTGCGACTCTTGAGTAGTCTCGCCTCGGATCCCGATGATTCCGTTCGCCAGGCGATGGCGGTGGCGCTTCGGCAGATGAACTTGACCGCGCTGACAAATAACAAAGCTCACGATGAACGCAAACCCGGAGCCACGAAGGAGGAGAATCCGAAAGGACAGGAACTCCTCGTTCAATTTCTGGAAACAGCGACCGGGCCACTGATTGAAGCCAGCAAGAACGCCGACAAGACGCTGTCGTTTTCCATCTGGCAGGCCATTGAGCCTCGCATTGCGGAAAATCCCGGGATGGTCACGACTCTGTTGGCCGACTTGTACATGAGAACCAAACCCCTCAGCCAGATTCTCACCTACAAAACCGCCCGCCGCATCACGGACACGCGCAGCGGCGAAAACATGGACCTGCTGCTGGCGTTCCTCGACAAGCTCAAAGACGACGACGTGCTCACGGCTCACGCATTGGACGGCATGTTGAAAGCCCAGGAGGCGGGCGCGGTGAAGCCGGCGAAGACGGACCCCGCGCCGTTTTTTGCGCGCTGGGCGGCGAGCAAATCCGCCGACGTGCGCAACCACGCCGGTCGCCTCGCCACGCTGTGGGGCGACAAGGCAGCCGTCACCGCGCTCATCAAAGTGGCCGAAGACCCGAAAGCCGACCCCGCTCAGCGCGCCGAAGCCATTCGCACCCTGCGCAAACTCGACAGCGACGAAGCCCGCGCCGCACTTCTCCGGATCCTCGAAAAGTCTCTGCCGCAGTAAGACATTGCCGCGCATTCTGTATGCCCTCCGTCATCCAACCCGGGAAGATCGGAGAAGACCGCGATAGGCCCAGCCTGAATCATGCCATCGTCAGCCAGAACGCGGACGGATTACTCTTCCCGTTCCGGCACCGTTCACCCCGTCTGCGCCCGGATGCCCGACACCGCGGAGAAGATGGAGGAGACGATGCAGTAGGCGATGACGGTGACGACCGCGGCAAGGAAGATGATGATGGCCGGTGAGATGAGGGCGGTGAGGCGCTTGATGCGCGCGTCGAGTTCCTTGTCGTAGCGGGCGGCGGCTTTGTTGAGGGCTTTGGCTAGATGGGAAGTTTGCTCGCCGACGGCAATAATGTCAGTCATCAGCGGCTGAAAGTGACCGGCGCGGCGCAGTGACGTGGAGAGTGGATCCCCCGCGGAGACGGCTTCGACGACCTGAGCCAGCCTCTGACGGAAGAAGCGGTTCGGGGTGCCACGGGTAAGAAGAGTGAGGGACGACAGCAGCGGGACGCCGTTGGAGACCAGATTGCCCAGTGCCTGCGTAAAGCCGGCATAGAAGCGGGTTTCGATGATGGGGCCTATGAGCGGGATCCTCATCTTGGCGCGATCCCACCACAGGCGTCCCGGTGCGGTGGCGATGAGCACGCGGAAGAGGATGATCCCAGCGGCAGTGCCAATAAGCATCGTCCAAAAATGGGCGGTGCAGAAGTCGCTGAAATCGAGGAGCAGCTTCGTGATGGCGGGAAGATCCTGACCGGTCTTGGAGAGCAGGCTGGTGAGTTGCGGAACGAGCACGAGGGTAAAGACCGCCATGAGCAGCGCACAGGCACCGATCATAAACGCCGGATAAACCATCGCCGAGACGAAGCGGCGCTGGAGGTCGTGCAACTGGGTCAGGCTGTGCGCCATGCGGTGGAGCACTCCGGCCAGGGTGCCGGACGCTTCGCCGGCGGCGATGAGCGAAACGTAAAGGTCATCGAAGCTGGGTGAGGTCTGACGAAAACAGGCCGAGAGCGTCTGGCCGTCGCGAAGATGATACCGGAGACGGTCGCCGGTTTTCCTGATGACTGGATCCTGCTGCTTTTCAGCCATCACATTGAGCGCCTGCTGCACCGGCAGCCCGGCATCAATGAGATCCGCCAGTTCACTCGTGAAGAAAATGAGACGCCCGCGTTTCAGCCGCAGGGGCGGCTCGGCGGCACTCGCGAGACGCCCGGTTTTTGCGGCACTGTCCTTCTCAACCACCTCAAGAGGTGACAGCCTGCGCGCCTCGATCTGACGATAGGCATCACCGCGCGAAGCGGCTTCGAGCATGCCGCTGATTTGCTCGCCGCCAGCGGAAAGGGCCTGGAAAGAGAAGTGAGGCATGATGTCGGAAAGTAATCGGTGATCAGTAATCAGTGATCAGGTTTGCAGATTGAGGCGCCGGGAGAGGGTTTTGGTGAGTGTCTGTGATCTGATTACTGATTACTGATTACTGATTACTGAACACCGCCCCCTCACGCCGCGTCCCCGGCGGTGACGGCGATGACTTCATCAAGAGTGGTTTCGCCGGAGATGACTTTCACCCAGCCGTAATCACGCATCGGAACCATGCCCTGCTCGATGGCCTTTGCGCGGAGGACGGCGGCGGCAGCGCGATCGGTGAGCAGTTCCTGCATTTCCGGAGTGACCGTGCAGACTTCGATAATGGCCATGCGTCCGCGGTAGCCGGTGCCGCGGCATTCGCGGCAGCCCACGGGATTCAGGATGCGGTCCTTCTGTTCGACCGGGAAGCCGATGGACTGAAGATAGTGCGGCGGATACTGCGCCGCGGGCGCGGGCTGGCAGCAGTGAGGGCAGAGGCGGCGCACGAGCCGCTGCGCGAGAAAGGCGCGAACGGAAGACGCGATGAGGAACGGCACGATGCCCATATCGAGCAGCCGCGAGATGCCGCCGACGGCGTCGTTGGTGTGGAGCGTACTGAAAACAAGGTGACCGGTAAGCGCGCCACGGATGGCGATCTCCGTCGTCTCAAGATCCCGCATTTCACCGACCATGATGACATTGGGATCACCGCGGAGAATACTGCGCAGTCCGGCGGCAAATGTCAGGTTGATCTCCGGCTTCACTGCGATCTGGACGACGCCGTCGAGTTTGTTTTCGACCGGGTCTTCGATGGTGACGATACGGCGGTCCTTGGTGTTCAGTTCACGGAGAAAGGTATAAAGCGTGCTCGACTTGCCGCAGCCGGTTGGGCCGGTGACGAGGATGATGCCGTTGGGCAGGGCGAGCAGCGTGCGGATGCGGGCTTCCAGTGCCGGGTCCATGCCAAGACCGGCGATGTCGAGGCGTTCGCGGCCGAGAAGCCGCAGGCTGACACTTTCTCCGTTCACCGACGGAATGGTGGCAATCCGCACGTCGAAGCGCTGGCCATCGAGTTCCAGATTGATCCGTCCGTCCTGCGGGAGCCGGCGCTCCGCGATGTCAAGATGCGCCATGATCTTGAGCCGCGAGACGAGAGAATTTTGCAGCAAGCGAACGTTAGGCGGAACAGCGACCTCATTCAGCGCACCGTCCACGCGGTAGCGGATGCGGAGGTCGTTCTCCAGCGGCTCAATGTGAATATCCGTGGCGCGCTCCCGGATGGCCTCGCTGAAAATCTGGTTCACGAAGCTCATGATGGTGGCCTCTTCGTTGTCTTCGAGAACCGTGACCTCCTGGCGAAGCGCGTCGGTCTCCGCTTCGCCGTGCTTCTCCTCAATGAGTTCATCAAAGCGCGCGGCCCCGACTCCGTAGCCGGCGCGCAGGGCTTCGAGAATGGCGGTCCTCGTCGAAAGCGCCCACGTGACATTGCGATCAAGATTTTGTCCGGCCATTTGGCGGGCTTCGAGATCAAAGGGGTCATAGGTCAACAACTCCAGCATCGCGTCATTCGCAGCGCCCGGCAGGACGCGGTGGCGCAACGCGAGACGAGCGGGCAGCCGGGTGTGCGGCGGATGCTGCGGATCGAGTTCCGGAGTGGGCGAGAACGGGAGATTCAAACTGTCCCCCAGCGTTTGGAAGAACGCCGCTTCGTCAGGGAGAATATTGGCATCAAGTATGGCATCAATGAATTTCCCGCCGTTTTGCGAAGCATCGAGGAGCGCTTGTGCGAGGCCGTCCTCATCGGTGCAGCCGCTGCTGAGAGCCGCGTGCCGCAGTAGACTTTCGATGGGTCTCGATGGGAACACGGTCACGGGCGTTTCGATTTTGAGGAGGCTTTGCCGGAAGGCTTCATCGCAGGTTGTACCGGCGGCAGCGCGGCGGGACTCTCGAAAGTCGGGAGCGGAACCTCCGGAAACGCCCCCGCCGCATCGGCACCGATCGCGGTACGCATGTCTTCGGTGTGACTCGCCGCCCGGGCCTCCTCACCGTCTTCGACGACAACCGGCTGGATGAAGATGATGAGTTCCTTGCGCGACTTCTTCGTCTTCGTGGACTTGAACGCATGTCCCAGCACCGGGATGCGGCTGATGACAGGGATGCCGGAGGTCAGCTTTTCTTCATTCTCGGTAATGAGCCCTCCCAGAACAATCGTCGCCCGGTTGGCCACCGTGACGGATGTGAGGAGCCGCTCAGTCGCGATAATGGGAACCGAGTTTTCCGCAACCTGCTGCTGGCCCACCACGGTGTCATTGACCTGAGCAATGGTGAGACTGACCTCCTTGCTGCTGTTGATGAGAGGAATGACTTCCAGTTTCAGGACAACATCCTGATAGGCAATATTGGTCCGCACACTGGTGCTGTTGGAGAGATCACTGATAGTGCTCGTGGGGACAGGGATGCGGCGGCCGGAAGTGATCACCGCCTTCTTGTTGTTGGCCGCATAAATGGACGGGCGACTGAGTATGTTGAAGCGCTGGGTGGTCTCCAGCGCACGGACGAAGGCATTGAAACCATCTGAGATTTGTCCGTAAACACTCAGTCCGGCGAGAGGCCCGAAGGGCGAAGTGATGACCGGATTGCGAATGTCGGCGATGGATTTGAGGATGGATTCCCGGGTGATGAGTGCGCCGGCATAGTCTCCGCTGCCGCCCGCTCTGAATTCCCGGAGGTAGTCCACCCCCAGTTCCGCGCCGTCTTCGAGCGTGAGTTGGCCAATAATGGTGGCAAGGTAAACCTGGGGCGGCTTGTGGTCGAGGCGGTCGAGCAGGCTTGTGATCTTGGCGATGTCCTCGCGCGGACCGTAAGCGATGAGTTTGTTGGCCTGCACATCGGCGACGAGCCGCGTTTTGCCGACGAGTACGGAAAGTGGCGGAGCCGTTTCCTCAGGCGGAACCAGTTGATCTTCATAACCAACCGGAGCGGTGGTCCCGCCTTCGCGCTGACTGGTCGCGCGACGCGGCCGGCCGGCAAGGGTGGCGGGATCGGATGAAGCAACAGGAAGCCGCCGGGAACGAACCACTTCCCCGGCGGCCATGGTACTGCTGCCGGTTCCGGTGTCCTGCAGAATATCGACAAGCACCGGCAGCACCTGATCAACGAAAACGTATTTCAACCGGCGTTCCAGGGGAGCCACTTCCTTGATAGGCTGATCGAACTCCGCGATGAGTTTCGCCGCATAGAGCTGCTCGGCTTCGAGAGCCACGACCATGAGCCTGTTGAGCCGGTCATCGGCGACGACGCGCGGCGGCACCGCGGTGACCATCCGGGCCGGGATGCGGGACTCCCCGTCCCCCAGGGTGTCAGTGGTGATCGTCGGAATCGGCTGCTTGGCAGTGAAGGTGGAGGTGAGAATCTGGCCGACGATGACGGCATCGGCATATTTGAGAAGATAGAATTCGGTGCGGAGATGCGACTTGTCCTGGGGAACATCAAGGACCGCCGCGATCCGGAGGATCTGCCGGATATTGTCGGCGTTTTCGGTGATGAGAATTCCCGGCGGGCTGGCGACGGGAGTGAGTCTTCCGAAAACGTTGAGGCCGAGATGACTCCACAGCGTGCTGGAGGCTTCCGAGGGATCGAGGTGCTTGAGCTTCAGGAAATAGGACGCCAGCGAGTGGCCGGCCGGGAGGTCTTCCGGCGACAAACTTACGGACAGGCCGCGGGTGAGATTTGCCTGCAGCGCTGTGGCCAGCGTGACGCGCACACTGCGTCCATCGGGAGCTTCGGCGAGCACGTAGCCGTTCACCTGGAGACAGGCCTCAATAAGTTCGATTGCCTCCGCCTGTGTGATCGGCTTTGCCGTGACGAGACTAATCGGCTTGCCGTCAAAGATGCCGGACTCCTTGATCACCGGTTTGCCCGTGAGGAGTTCATAGATTCCGAGCACGTCACCGATTCCGTTATTGGGGAACTGGAGCTGAATGGTGGCGTCGGTAGCGGACGGCGGTTCGTTTTGAGCGTTCAGGGCCGCGGCGGACAAAAGCCATGCGGCGAGCAGGGGGACCCGGCGAAATCTGGTCGTGGTGTTCATGGGAATCCGGGCTGGAGTTAGGGTTGGGTCGGTTTCGCCGGCACTGCGGGAGCGCCGGGACTGGGATCGGTCTCTGCAGGATTGCCGGGAACGGCATCGTCCGGCTTTGTTTCTTCCAGAGCGCGCTGGACGAAGGCGAGGCGTTTGGTGTCACTGGCCGTCGGATA
>JANNVM010000946.1:0-2051 GCA_031414455.1 Verrucomicrobiota bacterium | reverse complement strand
CGGTGAAGTGCGCGCCGTGGTCCACGCGGATGAGACCGGCGAAGATTGTCTTCGCGTTGGCGAAAAGGACGTTCTTATAAAGCAGGTCGCTGCAGCCCTGCGGCGCGAGATGATCCTGGAGCGTGCGCTGGTCCACTTCCTGGCCTGCACTGGCGAGGGTGACGCTGAGCATGTCGCTGCGGCTGCCTTCGCCGGCGACGAGACTCAGTGCCTCGCTGCGAACATAGCCGGCGCCGAGGTTGAACGTGGCGTGCTTCACATGCGCGTCGCGCTCACAGCGCAGCGTGGAGAAATGCAGCGCCTTGCTGGAGACATTGTGACGGTTGAGCTGGATGTAGCTGACCTTCGCACCCTGCTCCGCGACGACCTGAGCCGCGCCGCAACTGAGGCCGGCTTCGCCATCCGCAGTGAGGTGATATTCCACCACCGTCACCTTCGAGCGAGCCCCCGCGAGGATGATGGTCCGCGGAAAACTGCTCGCATTTTCACCCGACACCCAATGCACGATCTCCACCGGCGCGGCGACTTCCACTTTCTCCGGCACCACAATCACCACAGCATCCTGCATTTGCGCGTGATTCAGTGCGGCAAACTTCGCGCCGCCCAGTTTCGTATCCGGCGTCACCAGCAATTCCCGCAGCCGGTCGCCGTGCTTCGCCAGCGCGTCGCTGAGCGAAAGAACCTCCAATCCGTCACTGATAACTGACCACTGATCACTGATCACTTCCCCATTCACCGTCACCACCCGCGCGGCCACCTTCTCCAAGCCGGCAAAAGCAGGTGCATCCCCTCCCGCCACGCGCTTGAAGGCATCGAACTGCAGCGCCCCGACATTGGCAAAACGCCAGTTCTGATCCTTGCGGCCCGGCATCGGGAGATTGGTGTACAGTTCCCACGCCTGACGCTGGGAGGCGATGAACCAGTCGGGCTGACCGGTGTGGTTCAGTTGCGGGGCATCAAGAAATACGGAAGGCACGAAGGGAGCAGTTGGAGGTTTGGCGGTGAGCGTGGACATGGAAGTATAAAGTTAGAGAGTGAGCGCCCGGATGAGCCGGGCGAAACGGCCCTCGCATTCGGCACGGAGCGATGTGGACATCTCGGTGGACTCGAGTCGTTCTTCGAGGGTGCCCTCGTCAATGAGCCGGTGGCTCAGCAGGCCGAGGAGAAAGGTGAAATCATCATCGTGATGCGCCGCGAGTCGCGAGACGGCGAGATCGTGGACCTCCAGGCAATAGCCGCAGGCGCCCGCGGTGTTGGACGATTCGATGGGAATCACGCGCTCGCGCCAGCCTTCCGGAAGGATGATCGCCGATTCGTTCACGCCGCGCGCGCAGTAGCCGAAGGTCGTATCGAACAGCGTGCTCTCGCCGAGGCTCTTGGTAATGATCAGGGTGGCCTCAGGATCGCCCTGGCAGAAGAGGTCCGCGGTGAGGGAGGTGATGAGTTCCTCCGGCGCATCCGCACCGAGCCCGAGCAGCGCCAGATTGCCGGTGATAACAAATTGCGTATGGCCGGTCATCGCCGAACACGCACGGATGATATGTTCGAGTTCAGCGCGTTTCATTATCTTCTTTGAATTCACCTTTCAGTTTCCAAACTTCCTGTGGGCTGAGGATGCCGGCGAAGGGCGAACTCTGCCGCAGCCGGCAGCCTTCGTCGTCGTTGCGCTCCAGAGTGGCGATGATCTCCACCAGTGGCTGCTCCAGAATCCTGAACCACTCGCGCCACCAGCCGCGCTCCGGGCAATTCCAGCGCGCCATGTTCATCCGCGCCGTCTCCAGCAGCGCCGGATTCGCGCGCAGACGCTCCGCGATGATGCGGGGCATCATCAGGCTGCGGCGGTTTGAGAGGGCGTGGTGCATGTTGTTATTCTTGAGACGCTGAAGTCTCCTCCCCTTCATCCTCATCCGTACCCTCAAGTTCTTCGATCCGTTCACGGAGTTGATCCATAGTCCTGGAAGCCATGAGAAGGCCAAAACCAGCGATGAAACACGCCCCACCATCCGAAGGCTCAGAATGCGACTTAAGTGAACTCCAACTCAAAAAGAGTC
>JANNVM010000945.1:0-13458 GCA_031414455.1 Verrucomicrobiota bacterium | reverse complement strand
TGTGGAACGAAATAAGTTTCATGGCGATTGGAACTACGTCATAAAGCCAACCAGCAATTCATTAAGTTCATACCTTTATTGTTTTACAGCGCCTTACAACATGATCATCACGAACCATGGGCTGGATGCGACGCGGAGCGGGATTAACTTCACCACGGGGGTGCCGGCGGGCACCACCTACGTCTCCGGCCCCACCAGCGGGAGCGGCTTCAATCTCCCGGCAAGTGCCGATCTCGGTTCGTCCCCAAATCGTCTTGTCGCGTTCAACGGCGCGCTTTTCTTTTCCGCGGACGATGGAGTGGCTGGTCGCGAGCTTTGGAAAAGCGACGGAACCACCGCGGGAACGACGCGGCTCCTCGATATCAATAGCGGAGCAGAGGACAGCATGTCGCCTTCCGCGAGCCCGATGGTGGAGCTTAATGGCCTGCTTTACTTCAGCGCCAACGATCCGGTGAATGGAACCGAGATGTGGAGAAGCAACGGCACGCCAGGCGGGACCGCTCTATTCAAAAACATTCGCGCCGGCTCCGCCAACTCATCCCCGAACAGGTTCACCAAAGCCGGCGGCACGATCTTCTTCTCCGCCAATGATGGCAGCGGTTACGAGTTGTGGAAAACCGATGGCAGCATCGGCGGGACCGTGCGTCTCAAAGACATCAACCCCGGCACGGACAGCTCCGTCTTCGAGAAGCCGTTCCTGGCGGCAGGCAACACGCTTTTCTTCGCGGCGGACGACGGGGTCACCGGCGAGGAGCTGTGGAAGAGCGACGGCACCGAAGCCGGGACGGTGCTGATTAAAGACATTCAGCCGGGGCCGGCCGACTCCGATCCGCGCAATCTCACGACAGTTGACGGGATTCTTTTCTTCACCGCGTTCACCTTCACGAGTGGCACGGAGCTGTGGCGGAGCGATGGGACCGAAGCTGGCACGTTTATGGTCAC
Source organism: Verrucomicrobiota bacterium (assembly GCA_031414455.1). Lineage (GTDB taxonomy): Bacteria > Verrucomicrobiota > Verrucomicrobiia > Verrucomicrobiales > V1-33 > V1-33. The sequence continues at coordinate 12,516 of JANNVM010000945.1, read as the reverse complement.
AGAACTGGGTTCTGACGACTCTTCACTGGGCAGCCTCATCGCTTACGACGGCAGGCTCATTTTCTCCGCGTTCGACGGCTTGGGCGGCTTCGAACTCTGGAGCAGCGATGGCACTGAAGGTGGCACTGCCCGGGTGATCGACACCGGCTCGACCTACGGCTTATCGCCCGCGGCTTTGCCGAGTTGAATGGCGTGCTTTACTTCAAGGGGTTTCAGGAAGGCGTCGGCTACGAATTCTGGCGCACCGATGGCACTGACGACGGCACACGACTGGTGCGCGATATTCGCCCCGGACCCGACAGCTCCGAACCGTCGCGCGCGATTAACATCAACGGAACGCTCTTCTTCACTGCCAACGATGGGGCGAACGGCGTCGAGTTGTGGCGCAGCGACGGCACCGAAAACGGCACCGTGTTAGTCAGTAACATCCATCCCACAGGCAATTCCATACCTTCGGGATTGAGCGATTTCAACGGCGCGCTCGCGCTTCGTCGCCGACAATGGCGTGAACGACCGCGAACTGTGGCTCAGCGATGGAACGGCGGCCGGCACCATGCAGGTGCGCAACATTCATGCGATCAACGCGGTCACTTACTCGCTTGTTGTAAAGGTCAACGCCGCCACGCCGCCGGGCACCGTGCTCAGCCACACCGCCAGCGTCTCGCATACGACCCCTGGTGATCCCGTCCCCGGAAACAACTCCGTCACCACCACCACCACCGTCGTCGCCTTCAACGCGCCGCCAACATTGTCGAACCTCGAAGGCGCACTGCTTGGTTACGTGGAAAACAATCCGCCCATGCCGATCACCGCGACGATCACCCCCGCAGATGCCAATGGCTTTTCACTCGCCAGCGCCACAGTCGCCATCAGCGGCAACTATTCAGCCATCGAGGATGTGCTGGGATTCACGGGCATACCCGGCATCACCGGCAGCTTTGATCCCGCGAGCGGCATCCTTACATTTAATGGCCAGGCGAGCCTCGCCCGCTACCAGGCAGCCCTGCGCGCCGTGACCTATCGCAACACCAGCTTCTTCCCCGCTACCCTTCCGCGCACCGTCCGCTTCCAGGTTAACGATGGTGCCGCCACCAGGAACCTCAGCAACGTGATGACGCGCGCCATCATCATCACCGCTCTCGACGATGCGCCGCGCGTCATCAGCATCGAGCCCGAAGATTCCGGCACATCCCTCCTCACCTTCAGCGGCATCGCCGGCAGAACCTACACCATCGAGTTCACCGCCACGCTAGACCCTGACGACTGGCAGACGCTCGACACGCCCATAGCCAATGCGCTGGGCATCTTTAGAATCCTTGACACGCCGCCGCCGGGCACAACGAGACGCTTTTACCGCGCCCGGTTTCCGTAACGGGCGTGTTCATCTGCGGCCGGGGAATTAAATCCGGAAGATTTTCTGCAAGACCTCGCATCTTTTGCCTAATCGCATGGTGAACTTGATCTCTCCACCACCATGAATCACTCACTTCACCGCATCCTTTCGCTCGCCGCCGCGGCGCTCTCCGTCGCCGCCATCTTCGCGCCCGCGGCGGCAAGCGCCTTCCAGATCATTGCCAAACTCGAGCGCGACGGGAATGGCATTGGCGGTCCGGGTGAGTCCGCCTGCACGTCTTGCGCGAATAAGTCAACTCATGTCAGCACGAGCTTCACGGGCAGCTTCCCTCCGCCGGCGAATCCTGTCGCGTTGCCTGCCAACTCCCATATCTCCGGCACCGCCTCCGTGGACCTCGCCACCGGGGTGATGCGGGGCAGCTCCCACGCAGCATCCTACGGGCATAACGAGCAGCACCAGATACGTTTCGTCAGCCGCCTGGAGGAGTCGATCACCCTCAGCCTGCCGGCGAACCTGCCGGCAGACCAGCGTTTTATTACCTTCATCGGTGAGGTCCATGGGACTGGCGCCGCCACCAATCGCGCATTCGGCCAGGGGTTGTATTCATTGCAGGTCCACAACGTGAGTGCTTCCGCTTCTCTGGACCACATCAATGGCTGGGACGTGATCAACGGTGAGAACAACCCCGCCATCGTCATCACAACGCTCACTAACGGCCTCCGCTTCAGAATGACGAGCGCCATCCCGGGCAGCGGCGTGGTGTTGATCACATCGCAGATCGAAGGCACCGCATGGGCCGAGGCCCGCTTCACCACCGGCGTGGGCATCGGCGACGTGAATGCGACAGACACGGCGACCTTGTCGATGATCCTTCCACAGGGTGCGACCTACACGTCAACCAGCGGCGTCTTTCTCAAGCCGTCAGCAATTCAGGCGTGGCGGCAGCAGTACTTCGGCTCCCCTGACAACAGCGGGCCCGGCGCCGACACCGCCGATCCAGACAACGACGGCACCGTCAATCTGCTTGAATTCGCCACTTTCACCAACCCCCTGATCCCCACCACGCTGCCAATCGTTCAGGTGTTAGCCGGCGGGAATCTGGAGTTCACCTACACCCGCAACAAAGCGGCGCTGGGCGAACTGACATATGCCGTGGAATGGAACGACACCCTGACCGGCGGGAGTTGGAGCACGGCAGGGGGCACCGAAATCATCCTCAGCGACGACCCCACGGTGCAACAAATCAAAGCGACACTCCCGGCCGGCGCGGGGCGTCGCTTCGTCCGCCTGTCCGTCACTCGTGCCGGTCCATGAAAGTCCAGGTGATCCCGCACCGACGATTATGGCGGCACATGTTCCGATACCAGCCGGAAAGCGGGCGGATTGGAATCGGGAAGATTTTCTGCAAGGCCGCGCGGCAATTGCCTAATCGTCCACTGAACCCGCTCTCCATACCGCTACACGCGATGAAAACACGCCTCACTATTTACCTCGCAGCGGCCTTGTCCGTGGCCGTCGCACCGGCCGCGCAGGCCGGGCAGTTTCAACTCCGCTATGAATGGGCACCCACTCCGGCCGGGCCCTTCACACCCCTGCCGCGGGAGATGATCAAAGTACATGCCGATGGCACGGCGACCGTCGCCACGTCGGCGTCCCGGGCATTTTTCCAAATGCACTTTGCCGACGGCACCGGCGGTGGCGCGAGCGTGCCCATCAGGCCGCTGGATTCGGTGCCGGCCGCGACGCTGGCCATGCTCAACAAGTTCATCATCGCCATCGCGGACGATGGCTCAGTGGAAGGGGCTGACTGGACGGGCGCCACGATCGCGCCTTTCGTCACGCCGGTCACCTCGGCATGGAATAACACCGGCGAGCCGGACCTCGTGGAACTGAAAATAGTGGGCCCGTGCGAGGGGCCGGCACCCAGGGACACCTTTGCCAACACCGAAGGCGCGCGCCGCTCGACGGACCGCGGATTCATCCTCGCCAGCCTCAGCCGCAAGTCGCCGCCCATCGTCGGCTACGCCACGGACGGTCCTGCGCAGTGCGAGTCGCTCCTCACCAATTGTGCGGGAATGCCTGTGCATCTCATCCGGCGCTTCGGCCCCATGTTTCTCGCCGCGGAGGACGCTGACGGAAATCTCCTGGGCAATGAAGGACTTTTTCCCGCCCTCTATCCGGATCAGACCTACCTCGATCTCATGCGCCCGATCAGTTATTCGTGGGATTCGGAAAACCCGAACAATCCCCGCCTGCCGGTCGCGCCGCCGCCGGCTGCGCCCCGCTCATTCTCTTCCTACCGGCAACTTCTTGATGCCTACGCCATCATTCCGTGCATCAAAGAGCGCCGCGAGCAGCGCGAGGCGCTGATTGAATTCGACTGGCTCGCCATGGAGGGCCGGTCGCCGACTCTTGCGGTGGAAGTGGGCCAGGAGGCCGTGTTCCTGAACGACGAGACCTTTACGCGTTTCTCGCTCGATGAGGAGGACGAGCGCGGGGCGATCGTCACCGTGGCGCGCGCCGTGCCGGGAGTCACGATCAGAGGACTGATGGCAGGGGCATGGCGGCTCACGCTGTTTCCCGTAACCGGCGTACCGCAGCGCTATCTGATAGTTATCAGGCCGTCCGGCCCCGGACCGCGGGGTGGCGGGCTCCCCGAAATCGTCACCACCAGCAAGATGTGGGCGGCCGGTGCCGAAGAGGATCAGCCCCGCTTCAGTCAGCGCGCGGACCTCAACCTCTGGTGCCCGGCCGTGGGTTGCGGGCCGACCATGATCGCCCTGCAAATCGCGTGGGCCGAGCACAACCAAAACGTCCCCAGCGCCTACTGGACCCGCAATCCCAGTGCCACTCTGGCCGCCCGCCGCAACACCCTGCGCGACATCAATTCCCCGATGGATTATGTCAAAAACTCTCCCGTCGGCTCCATGGTGTTTTGGTATGACTACCTGCACGACGGCTGCAATGTGGCCTGCTGGGCCAACGGTGCCGGCTCCGCGCTCCCATGGGATGTCGGCGATGCCATGGGCGACTACGTGGACTACGCCTGCAGCTCGCTCATGCCTGTCCAGGTTGCGGGCGATACCGGCGGTCCGCTCGTCGGCGGCTATTGGGACTGGGAAAACGACGTCTGGGGCGACGACTGGGACGAAGCCGGCGTCGCCGTGGCCAATGCCATCAAAGCCGGGCGTCCTGGCGGCGTCTATTACATGGAGCACTGGCACTACTGCGTCGCCTGGCGATACCGGAAGACGACCACGAAAATAATGCTCGGCGGCGAAGTGATCGAATCGTGGACCCAGCGCATGTTCAGGGTGAACACCGGCTGGGGGAACGGCGACAAAAAGGACGCCGTCTGGAATGCCTACGACATTGACGGCTGCTTCCTCATGAATCTCTGGCAAAAACGCCCGCTCCCGTGAGGCACCAGCCGGAGTGACACAGAAACCGGACGGCGGGGAATCCAGACGACTATCTGCAAGGCCGCCCGGCATTTGCCTAATCCTCCGGTGAACACCTGCTCCACCGCCATGAATCGCCCACTCCTCGCACGGTAAGATCAATCACTGCACCGTTATGAATCTACTCCGTCGTCTTCAGCCCGCCGCTGCTCTCGCTTCCATTCTCCTGGTCTGCTTCGCGTTGCGTATGCACGCGCAGGTCCCGCAGCTCATCAACTACCAGGGCCGCGTCGCCGTTGGCGCGGTGAACTTCGACGGCTCCGGGCAGTTCAAGTTTGCCCTCGTGAATGCCGCGGGCACCACTACTTACTGGAGCAATGACGGCACCAGTGCCGCCGGCTCGCAACCGGCGGCGGCGGTGACCCTCACCGTTACCAAGGGACTCTACTCGGTGCTCCTCGGCGATGCCACGCTGCCGAACATGACCATCGTGCCGGCCACGGTGTTCACGAATGCAAACGTCCACCTGCGCGTGTGGTTCAACGACGGCACTAACGGATCGCAGCTTCTCACGCCCGATCAGCGCATCGCGGCCGTCGGCTATGCGATGATGGCGGGCAATGTGTCCGATGGAGCCATCACCACGGCGAAGATCGCACCGGGCGCTGTGGGCAACACACAACTCGGAGCAGGTGCCGCCGTCGCGAATTTGAATGCCTCAGGCCAAAGTGGCGTGCCCTCCGGCGCTCTAGTGCTGTCGCCGGTGGAAAGCGCCGTCCTGCTTAACGCGGGCTATGTCAGGATCGGCACCACCACGACGGGTGATTCATGGCAGCAGCGCGACAGCGGGCCGGTGCCCGCCAGACGCTCGCAACATTCTGAAGTATGGACGGGCAGTGAAATGATCGTCTGGGGCGGCACCGATGGCACCCCACTCAACAACGGCGGGCGCTACAATCCGGTGTCGAATACATGGACTGCGATGAGGAGCGCCGGTGCGCCTGCCGCGCGCCGCGACCACACTGCGGTGTGGACCGGCAGCCGGATGATCGTCTGGGGTGGTCAGGGTGCCGGCTACTTCAATGACGGCGGACGTTACGATCCGGCGACGGACACCTGGACGACGATGAGCATCGCCGGACCACCCGCGCCGCGCTCCAGTCACACGACCGTATGGACCGGCACTGAGATGATTGTCTGGGGTGGATTCAACGGCGGCTTCGTGGACGCCGGCGGTCGTTACAACCCTGCGGCTGACAGTTGGACCGCATTGGCCCCGACAGGTTTGCTCACCGGCCGTTCCGGCCACAGCGCGGTGTGGACGGGCAGCGAAATGATCGTCTGGGGCGGAGATGACGGCGGACCTCTGAATGACGGCGCGCGTTTCAATCCGGCGGGGAGCACATGGACGGCAACGACCACCAGCCTGGCACCGCGACCGCGGATAAACCACGCGGCAGTGTGGACCGGCAGCCAGATGATCGTCTGGGGCGGCGACGACGGCAGCAATCTTGTGAGCACCGGAGGGCGCTACAATCCCGCGACTAACAGTTGGACGGTGACCAGCAATTCCGGCGCGCCCGCGGCCCGCCAATTGCCCGCCGCCGTGTGGACCGGCACTGAAATGCTCATCTGGGGCGGATCAGCCGCCGGAATTCTGAATACCGGCGCGCGTTACAATCCCATCTCCAACACATGGACCGCGATGACCACCATCGGAGTTCCCACCGGACGATCCCTTTATCATCCTGCCATCTGGACAGGGACGGAAATGATTGTCTGGGGCGGATTCAATTTCAGCTATCTGAATAGCGGCGGACGCTACGATCCGGCGGCGGACCAATGGACCACGGCGGGATCCAATACCGCGCTCTCCATCCGCCGCTCGCACACGGCGGTTTGGACGGGAAGCGAGATGATCGTGTGGGGCGGATACTATGCGATGACTCGGAGACTCAACTTTTACGCCAGCATTACATGGGTGCGGATGCCAGCCGGTAGATAACCTTATTACCTTGAGAGAGGAATTCTCAATATCCACGTTAGTACTTTATGTGTCCCAGCGTCATTAACCTCATACCACTCAGTCCGCCAACAAGTTAAGTGTGACGCGAGCTTGCGTCACCCGGCGTCTGACACCATCGCCGGACCCTCGGGTAAGAAATCTTTTTCTTTCTGACCTTAGCCCTGCGAGTTTCCCGCCCCCCAGGGGACAGGCGGGCCGGATTTGTGAAAAATTCTTGGCCCTTTTGTCCCCGATTTCTTTTCGCCCGCTATCGCGTCTCTCAGTTTCACCGACAATCGTGCTGGTCTTTCCCGCGAACTTGCCTAGAATCGCTTGCATGTCCGAAGTCACCCACTTGCTCAGCGCCATCGATGCGGGTGACCCGCGTGCGTCAGGGCAACTGCTCCCGCTAGTCTATGAGGAACTGCGCAAGCTGGCGGCCGTCCGGATGGCCAATGAAAAAGCACAGACGCTGCAGGCCACGGCGCTCGTGCACGAGGCATGGCTGAAGATCGCGGGGGACGGCAGTGAACACTTCGCCAATCGCCGGCATTTCTTCAAGGCCGCCGCCGACGCCATGCAGCAGATTCTCATCGATATTGCCCGGCGCAAGCAGCGGGTGAAACACGGGGCCAACCGGATCGGCGACGAGTTGCACGAGTCCAGCATCGCAATGGCCGTGCCCTCGGAGCAATTACTGTCCGTCAACGATGCCCTTGAGACCCTGGCACTTGAAGACCCGCAAGCCGCGAAAGTGGTGCAGATGCGCTATTTCGTCGGCATGACCGTGCCGGAAATTGCCGCGGCACTCGACTTGGCGCCGCGTACCGTGGACCGGCACTGGGCCTTTGCCCGCGCATGGTTAAAGCGCACCATCCGAGCATCGCTTTCCGGGCAGGAAGCACTGGAATAAAGCTATTTGTCTTTCCCGTGGCGTGATATTCACCAAGAAATCGCCTTGCTGGCTGGCCGGTCGATTTGGCCCAAAATCATGACAGAACGCGAAATCTTCCTTGAAGTCCTTGAGATGGCCACGCCGGAGGAGCGCGCAGACTATCTTCAGGGGGCGTGCGGCCGGGACGTCACTCTCCGCCGCAAGGTGGATGAATTACTGAAGGAACATTTTTCGAACGACAGCCTTCTGGCGGGGCCCGCCCTTAAAGAAGAGCGGATCACCTCCATCGAATCCCATGTCCAGGATTCCCGTGCCAGGACGCTGGGCCGCTACAGGCTGCTCGAAAAAATCGGCGAAGGCGGCTTCGGCGAGGTCTGGATGGCAGAGCAGCACGAGCCGGTGAAGCGCTGCGTCGCGCTCAAGATCATCAAGCCCGGTATGGACAGCCATCAGGTCGTCGCCCGCTTCGAAGCCGAGCGCCAGGCCCTCGCCATGATGGACCACGTAAACATCGCGAAGATCTTCGACGCCGGCGTGACCGATGCCGGCCGGCCCTACTTCGTCATGGAGCTGGTGCACGGAATCAGGATTACGGACTATTGCGACCAAAACCAGCTCTCCACACGGGAACGCCTCGAACTGTTCGTCAAAGTTTGTCAAGCCATCCAGCATGCGCATCAGAAGGGCGTCATCCACCGGGACATCAAGCCCTCTAACATTCTCGTCACGCTGAACGACAGCGTGCCTGTGCCAAAGGTCATCGATTTCGGCATTGCCAAGGCAACTCAGCAGGAACTCACGGACAAGACGCTGTTTACCCAGCTGTCTCAGTTCATCGGCACCCCAGCCTACACCTCTCCCGAACAGGCGGAAATGAGCGGGTTGGACATCGACACGCGCGCCGATGTCTACAGCCTGGGCGTGTTGCTTTATGAATTGCTGGTCGGCCAGACGCCGTTTGACGCGAAGGAGATGATGAAAGACGGCATCGACGCGCTGCGGCAAATCATCCGCGAAAAAGCACCGCTGCGTCCCTCCACGAGGCTGAACACCCTGCAGGAGGAGGACCGCACGACAGCGGGCAAACGCCGGCAGACCGAAGTGGGGAAGCTCGTGCATCAGCTCCAAGGCGATCTCGATTGGATCGTGATGAAGTGCCTGGAGAAAGATCGCACCCGGCGTTACGAAACAGCCACCGGCCTCGGGAGCGACATTCAGCGACATCTGAATTACGAAGCCGTCCTCGCCCGGCCAGCGAGCACGGCGTACCGGTTTCAGAAACTGATTCAAAGGAACAAACTTGCCTTCGCGGCGGTGACAGGTGTCGCGACGGCGCTCGCGCTGGGAGTTGTCGCGAGCACCTTGCAAGCGATCCGTGCCACACGTGCGGAGCGCGAACAAAGCCGCCAGCGTGATGCGGCAGTGACAGCCAGCGCCAACGAGGTGGTGCAGCGCAAGCTTGCCGGCATTCAATTGGGGCTCCAGGCGTGGGAGGAAGGCGATCTCCCGCGGGCCAACGAATTGATTGAAGCGAGTCGGCCAGCGACTGGCGAGTCGCCGTCATTCGAATGGCGCTACCTTCGAAAACTTTGTCAGGACCAGAGCATCAAGACCTTTGGAAGCCCCGGCCACCAATACCGGTCGGCGGTGTTTCTTGGTGGCGATTCGCTCCTCCTCAATGACGAGAAGACGCTCACGCTTCACGATCTTTCCCGCGGCAAAGAGCAGTTGTTGCTCGAAGATCGGGATGGAATCTTTAGACCTTCTTTGTGCCCCGGAAACCCGAACATTCTCGCTACGGCGACGGACGATGGCCGCATCAAACTGTGGGATCTCGCCGCCAAACGGGTCACGAAGGAGCTTGCAGGGCATCCACCCTCCTCGACCGCTGCCTTCGGTTCCCCCTACAAGACCATCGCTTTCTCCGGCGACGGCAGATGGCTGGTTTCGGCACTTTCAGACAATTTTATCAAGCTGTGGGATCTCGCCGCGAAAGATTCCCAGGCAGCCCGGATCGTCCACCAGTATAGCTCCTGGGCCTGCGACGGCGCCTTCACACCCGACGGGAGGCACCTCTTCTCCAGCGGGAGCGAAACTGTAATCCGCACATGGGATGTGGCCACGGGCGCGGAAGAGGGGACGCCACTAAAAGGTCACACTTCCTGGGTTTACGCCCTGGCCCTCTCTCCGGACGGCCGATGGCTGGCCTCCGGAGGCACCGACAGCACAATCATCATTTGGGACGTGCTTTCGGGCAAAATGGTAACCAGGCATTTCGGCCACGTTGCTTCGGTCACATCACTGGCTATTTCACCGGACAGCCAAATTCTCGCATCGGGAAATACCGATCACACGATTCGGCTCTGGGACCTGCATACGGGGAAACAAGTTTCAATGCTGCGCGGGCACCAGGAGACCATCTTCGGACTCAACTTCTCGCCTGATGGAAAATTGCTCGCCTCCCGTAGCAGGGACGGGTTGATTAAACTCTGGCGTGTCGTTCCCGGTCTGGAAGCCGACACGCTTACGCGTGACCCGCACGGACTGAGCGATGTGGCCCTGTCTCAGGACGGCCAGTGCCTGGCTTTCGCGGGAGGCCTTAATTTCACCGTGGAGTTGTGGAACCTGCCCGCGCGAAGCCGGACCCTTCTCAACGGACACACTGATGAGGTCGTCGCGATGGCCTTTTCCCCCGACGGCAAGACGCTGGCAACCGGCAGTCACGACCAGACCGTGAGACTGTGGGACGTGAGCAATCACACCACCGTCGCCGCGCTCGCAAACCGATTCCCCGTGGGATCACTCGCCTTTTCACCGGACGGAAGTACGCTGGTCGCTGGCGGTTCCAAGCACTATTTCCGCGTGGGCGGCAAAGCAGGTCTGCAGTTCTGGGATGTTCCGTCCCGACAGGCCACCGGGACCATTTCCGGCGATGCGTCGGACATTGTGTCCGTGGCGTGGTCTGCCAGCGGATCGAAGCTCGCGACTGGACACAAGGACGGTTCCGTCAGTCTGTGGGACGCCGAAACCCGCCGGCTTCTCCATCGCTTTGCGAGTCAGTTCGGAGAGGCCATGATCAGCCTTGCGTTCTCGCCAACCGAGCCGCTGCTGGCCGCCGGTGATTGGTGGGGCGGTAACATTGTGCTCTACAATACCGCGACAAACGAAGTGCTGCTCCCGCCACTGAAGGGGCACATCTGGCATGTGAGTGCCCTCGTCTTCAGCCCGGATGGTCGCACCCTTGCGTCGTCGGGTGAAGGGGGGGGGCTGAAGTTATGGCATGTGGCTTCACGCCAGTTGGCCCTGACTCTGCATGATCACGGCGGCCCTGTTCGCGGGATCGCTTTCTCGCGGGACGGCAACCTCATGGCCAGTTGCGGCGTCGATGGCACCGTGAGGCTCTGGCCCGCCGCAACGGTTGAAGAAGCCGATGCGGCCACAAAAACGAAAACCCGGTGAGAGCAACGCCGCGCCTGCTGACACGGCGCGGCACCGAATCACTATGACAGGCGGCCAGATGGAGCGCCGAGGCCCGCGAGGCCCCGGCAACAGCGCCGTTTCGGGCGGGTGCCAACATTACGCGTGACATCCTGGCAAAAGATTTTTTCAAAACGTGGCGTGATTGAGCGGTGAAAAACGCCCTGAACCGGTGACACACCAAAGCAGGGCGATCGAAAGACGAACCAACCTAACGCAATCACCGGATGACGGGTTTGGATTCCGTCTTTCGACCCGGCTTCGGGCAGTAGTCAAAGAAACAAGAATAAAACCAAAACGAAGAAAAACAGAACCTATGAAGACACTAAAGAAATTCACATTCGCGGCACTGGCGGCACTGGCGGTCACGCTGCTGATCAACACACCCGTTACGCGCGCCGATGACCGCGGACGGGGCGACGACAGCGAAAGGGGCGACCGCGATTGCCGGGATGCCAAGGCCACTTTCACGAAATGGGTGACCGGCTTCCCAAACCAGCCGGGCCGAATTATAGACATGGCAGGAATCGTGGGGGGCGATGTCGGCAATGGTACTTTTACCGGGGAAGTGCTCCTGTACAATCCAGGTGCGACAGCAACCGCTGTAAGTCACTTCGTCGCTTTCTACCATTTCCATGGTCAGAAACACTCGTTCACCGCGCTGGTTGATGTCTTACAAACAGGCTCCGGCCCAGGCACGAAAGCCGTGATCACCGGCATCGTGACGGACGGCTGGCAGAAAGGACATGCGGTGTCAGGCGGATACACGGAAATCGTGGGCACCCATGACGGAATAACCTCCGCTTGTTACCAAGGCGCTCTCAAAATCGATTGAGATTCCATGGCTGACTTCCAGCAACCACAAGAGTTTCGCGAGGTTCCTGCCATTGACAGCCCCTAACGTAACGGCGCGCGTCTCAAATGGGGCGCGCGCCTTCGGTATGGAAATCGGAGCGGGAAGCAGGCCGGTCGACTTGCTGCGTCATTTGAGGTTATACCCGTGAAATGGGGACAGCAAAACGTTCTGTGCATCGCGCGACGCGTTCGCGCACAGGGTTGTAACTATGCTGGGAGGATAGCTCACTAATTGCGAATCCGGCGCCCCGCAGATAGGAAGAGCCGCGAACGTGTCCTCGACAGCGGCAAAGACAGCGCTCGTCGACCGAAGTCTGTCCCTCACCCGTCAACCCGTCAGCAACCCTTCACCGTGTACCCCTTGATTAATCAACGAATGTGACGGGTTGAAGGGTATGTATGGCTATCGCCCGTATAATAAAAACGGGCGCCATTTGAGAGTAAGGTCGCATTGTAAATGCGTGGACATTCAATAGCTCTTGGCGAGGTGGCGGCTCGGGGGGGGGTAACCCTTAAACCCGTCACCTTT
>JANNVM010000944.1:0-1891 GCA_031414455.1 Verrucomicrobiota bacterium | reverse complement strand
CAGGCTTGAGGGACTTGAGATGCGTGGCGGCGGCGGCGGCGGACTGCTTGAGGAACTGCTCCCATTTCAATCCGGTGGCGGCGAATTCCTCTTTGGTCAGGCGTGAGAGGCCGAGGGCGTCCTCACGCGCCGGGACGATGACGGTTTTTTTGGAACCGGGGAGCAACTGCGCGGCATCGGTGCGCATGAGGGCCGGCTCGATGCAGGCGATGAGCGGCGCGGGCTTTTCCTGGGCGCGGGCCGTGATGAGAGAAAGTGTCAGGAGGATGAAGAGCTTCATGGCGCGGCGGGCGTGGGTTTTTCAGTGAATCCGGCGGCGCAGAGTTTGGCATACAGTCCGCCGTGCTGCATCAATTCATCGTGCGTGCCGCGTTCGACGATGCGTCCGTGTTCGAGGGCGCAGATGCAGTCGGCGTGTTTCACAGTACTGAGGCGGTGGGCAATAACAAAACAGGTGCGGTTGGCGCGCAGGTGGTCGAGCGCTTCCTGGATGAGCTTCTCGGTTTCGTTGTCCACGGCGCTCGTGGCCTCGTCGAGGAGGAGAACGGGAGGATTCTTCAGCAGGGCGCGGGCAATGGAAAGGCGCTGGCGTTCGCCTCCGCTCAGTTTGCTGCCGCGCTCGCCGGTGACGTGATCGAGTTCGCCCTCCATGCGGCGGACGAAGCCTTCGGCATTCGCGGCGCGCAGAGCGGCCCAGAGTTCGTCTTCGGTCGCCGTGGGTTTGGCGAGCATGAGGTTCTCGCGGATGCTGGCATTGAAGAGAAAACTCTCCTGAGTGACATAACCGATGTGGTCGCGCAGCCATTCCTTGGAGAGTGTCTTCACGTCGTGACCATCAAGGAGAATGTGGCCGGCGTCGGCTTCGTAGAGACGTGTCAGGAGATTGAGCAGTGTGCTTTTTCCCGCGCCGGTGGGGCCGACAAAGGCGATAGTCTGGCCGGGCAGCGCCTCAAGGGAAATGCCGGTCACGGTGGGTGCCTTCTCGGCGTAGGAAAAGGAGACGTCCTCGAACCGCACATGGCCGGTCACGTTGCCAGGGCGGAAACCTTCGACGAGGTTGGGTTCGTCCATGAGGTCGAGGATGCTGAAGACCCGTTTCCCCGCAACGATGCCGGCGGTGAACATTTGGGTGAGGGGATTCACCCGGCTGATGGGATCGTAGAGCAGGCCCCACGACATGAGCACCGCGCTGAGAATGCCTATCGTCGTCTGCCCGTTGATGATCCAGTAAGTTCCGAACGCAATCGTCAGGACGATGCCGCTTTCGGCCACGAGGGACACGAAAGGCCAGATGGCGGCGTTCGCTTTCACCACACTCATTTGCGTACGCTGCACTTTGCGGCTGCGGTCGTCGAAGCGCTCCAGCTCCTGCGGCTCCACGGTGTAGGTTTTGATTTGCCGGATGCCCGCGATGTTATCGTGCAGCAGCGAATTGAGTTCGCTGCTGGCCTCGCTGGAGGCCTTGTAGCGCGGCTCGGCGTAGCGCTGATAGATCATGGTGGCGAGGGCCACGATGGGCAGCGGCGCGACGGACAGCATCGCGAGTCCAAAGTGCTGCGAGCAGAGATAGGCGAACACGATGATGAACTGGAGCAGCCCGCTGAGCCCCTGGTCAATGCTCTCAATGATGACCCGCTCCATGGCCGGCACATCACTGGCCAGCCGCGTCATGATGTCGCCCGTCGGTTGGTTGTCGAACCACCGCATGGGCAGCCGCTGGATCTTGTCATAGAGCTGCCGGCGGAGGTCATGCACCACGCGCTGCTCGAAGGCGTTATTAAACAGCGACCGCGCGGTGAAGAGGATCTGCCGCAGCAGAATGGCTCCGATGGCCAGGCCCGCGAGACCCGCGATGCGGTCATGCTGCCCTGACGGAATGATCACGTCCGTG
>JANNVM010000943.1:0-2076 GCA_031414455.1 Verrucomicrobiota bacterium | reverse complement strand
CGGCAAATCCAGCGATGAAGCTCGCACGGCATTCGCCACCTGATCGAAGGTCAGTCCGTGCTGCCGCAAAGCGTCTTCGCTGACTTCGATGGCGATCTCGTGATTCTTCACGCCGGCCATGTCCACCTGCGTCACGTTGGGCAGCGCCTGAAGTCCATCGCGCACCTGCTCGGCGATGGCGCGCAAATTCTTTTCGTCAGTATCCGCGCTGATGGCCACACTCAGGGTCTGGAGCCGGATGGGGATCTCCTCGATCACCGGCTTCTCCGCCTGTTCCGCGAAATTCCGGATCGCATCCACGCGCGATTTGATGCGCCCCAGGACATCCTGGACATCGTACCCCGTGCGCACCTCGGCATAGACCACGCCGACATTCTCCCCCGCGCGCCCGGTGATGCGCTTGATGCCGTCCACTGTTGCGATGGCCTCCTCGATGGGAATGCACACACCCTTCTCCACCTCCTCCGGTGCCGCGTTAGGGTAGAGCACCGTAACCGAAATCATATCCGCGGAAACCTCGGGGAAGATCTCCTTCCGCTGCTGGAACCACGTCATCACGCCAAACGCGATGAGCGCCCACATGAGAAAGTTGGCCGCGATCCGGTTTTTCGCCCACCAGTTGATCAGGGAATGCATGAACTGCCTGTCGTAGAGGGGCCGGCGGTCGGATGCAAGGAGGCGAACAGTGAAGCCGACCCGGATTCGCCCCGTGGGCGCAAACTTAAAACCGAACCGGCATGACGTTGACCCCAATGGCGGTCACAAAGAGGCCAGGTAGGGATTGCGCCTCAGAGCGTCCCTCGATCACGCAAGAATCAAGGAAATCTACGCCCGGCCATGGATGGATTATGCCGGGGCCGGATTATTGGCCTCATCTTGAACGCGACTTAGAACAAGATGCCTCAAATTGTAAATCTTCGTCCATCCTTTGCCGATAGATCTGGCACCGGACTTCCGCTCCGCCGCGCTCTTCCCGCCAAACCAAGGGCGGTTCCGCGAGAACCAGTCGTCTATAAATGTCCGGCTGCCGATGATCACACCGCGGGTGAAGTGTTCCACGCGTTTCATCACCTGCTCGCGGCGCAGACCGTGATCCTGTTCCAGACGCGACCGGACTTTGGCACTCACGCCACGGCGGATCACCTGGCCGGCTTCGTTGGTGCGCGGACGTCCCGCGAGCCCCAGCATTTGCCGATAGTGGACAAGGGCTTTGAGGTGACGCCGGCGGCGCTGGACCGGAGTTTCTTCGATGACGGGTTCGCCAAGTCCGCGACCGTGGACGCGCTCGGCAGTGGCTCCGGTGATTTGCGCGATGTTTTCCATGGCCTGCGCGTCGCCGGTCATCGCTTCGGCGTAGCCGCTCCAGCGCCAGGTGCCGGGGTCATCGGTCAGGCCGGCGCGCACGGGGTTCAGATCAATGTAGGTGGCCATCGTGCGCAGGGCGCTTTCTTCGTCCTGCACGATCACACTTTTATAACGCCCTTCCCACAGGGTGCCGGTGCGGTTATTGTGGCGGTTGTACCACTGGGTGAACCGCTGCTTGAGAGCCTTCATGAATTCGCTCAGGGAAAACATGCGAGAGAGCATCCGCTGCCGCCATTGTTCGATGGCTTCGGCGCCGCCGGCTTGGTTCCAAATCTCGAACTGTCGCTGCATGCCCTTGTTCCATGCCTCTCCGACGGCGCGCTGCCAGAGGGCCATCAGTTCGTCGAAGGGCACATCAAACCCCTCCGGCCGCTGCGGCACCCGGATGAGCAGGTGAAAGTGGTTGCCCATGAGGCAGAAGGTGAGGATTTCAACCTGATGGAAGGCGGCAAAGGCCTTCATCATGCGGGCGAAGGCTTCCTTTTCCGGCTCACCGAACCGAAATTGCCGGTCCACGATGCGGGAAACGACGTGATACACCCCGGATTGGGTGTCTGGATGAGTGAAGACGCGGGGCTTGGCCATGACGAGCGGATAGTGACTCGGAAATTCTTCCTGTCAAGTGGTCTGTCCTCTTGTCTCATGGGAAACGACGTGATACACCCCGGATTGGGTGTCGGGATGAGTGAAGACGCGGGGCTTGGCCATGAC
>JANNVM010000942.1:0-7735 GCA_031414455.1 Verrucomicrobiota bacterium | reverse complement strand
ATTCACGCCCGCGAACTCGGCCATCGCGGCGAGTTCGACAAGGCCAAGACGCTGCTTAACACCGTCCTGTCCGACAACATGGACCCCAATTACCGGGACGCGCAGATCCTGCTCAAGCAATTGGATGAACCAGACCGTTTCAATCAGGCGCAGACTCCCAAACATTATGCCGACACCGAAGAGGTGAAGCGGCTTTTCAATAAGGGACTGGGCTTCTATGACCTCGGTCAGTTTAATGAAGCCGAGGCGGAGTTTAACCGCATCCTCGCCATTGACCCCTATAACACCGCGGCCCGCCGTAATCTGGAGCGCACCGAGCGTGAGAAAACCGGCTATCTTAAGGCTTCACGTGACGAGACCCGTCTGCGCATGTTGAATGCCGTGGACAATCTTTGGGTAACGGTCGTTCCCGGAACGGCGAAGGTTCCCGTGATTGGCCCCATCGGTGGAGACGACCCGGGGTCCGCGCCGATTTCATTCAAGTTGAACAACATTACGATTGAGCGTCTCCAGTTCTCGGAAGCCGATGTTGATGAGGTCGTGTCTTATCTGCGCCGCAAGAGTCAGGAAGCCGATCCTACGGAATCCGATCCGAACAAGAAGGGGGTGAATTTCCTCAACCGCGTTCCCGCGGGCACGGCCCGTTCCGTGTCGCTCGATATGCGCAATGTGAAGCTGCTCGATGCAGTGAAGGCTGCGACCGACCAGGCGGGCGTGCGCTTCGACGTGCAGCCGAATGCTGTCGTTATCGTTCCTGCCGGACAGGGCGGCACCATGACTACCCGAACCTTTCGTGTTCCACCGGACTTCCTCACCCGCAGCGGTGCGGGCGGCGGTGCGGATGCCGCAGCCGGTGATGCCGGAGCGGCCGATCCCTTCGCCAGCGGCGGTGACGCTGCCAGCGCCGGGCCGACACTTAAGGGCAAGGCCAATGCCAAAGAAGTGCTTACCTCGCTTGGCGTCAATTTCCCCGAGGGTTCATTCGCCTCCTTCGATCCCACTTCCGGCCGCCTCATCGTCAAGAATTCCTTCGATCAACTCGACATCGTGGACACTCTTGTTGAAGGGATGATCGGCACGACGGTCAAGCAGGTCTATATCACGACAAAATTCGTGGAAGTCACCCAGCGGAATACCGATGAACTCGGTTTTGACTGGCTGATGGGCGCGTTCAACATCGGAGGTGAACGCGTCTTTGGAGCCGGCGGCACTTCCGGCAGTGCCGGCCCGATTAACAGCGGGGACTATTCAGTGATCACTCCCGGTGGAACGCCGGTAGGCAGCAACCCGATCACCCGCGGCCTGCGCTTCGGTGCCGACGCCATTTCCCGCAACGCTATTGACGCTCTGATCGCCGGGGGCACCGCCGCTGGCGTCTCCAGCGTCACGCCTGCCACTTTTGCCATCGCCGGGGTGTTCACCGATCCTCAGTTCCAGGTCATGATGCGGGCTCTCTCCCAGAAGAAGGGCGTGGACCTCCTAACCGCTCCGAGTATCATCGTCCGCGGCGGACAGCGCTCGAAGATCGAGGTGATCCGCGAATTCCCCTACCCGACCGAATTCGATCCTCCGCAAATCCCGCAGACCTTCGGTGGTGGCTCGACCCTCAACGGCATCGGTGGTTCCCAGCAGGGCAGCAGCTTCCCGGTGACGCCGACCACGCCCAACAGCTTCACGTTCCGCAATACGGGCGTGACCATGGAAGTGGAAGCGACCGTCGGTGAAGACGGCTATACGATTGACCTTAACCTCGCGCCGGAAGTCGTCGAGTTCGAAGGGTTCATCAACTACGGCAGCCCCATTCAGACGACGGGAACCAACGCCTTGGGCCAGGCCGAGCCGGTGGTGCTCACAGACAACAAGATCCTTCAGCCGGTGTTCGCCACCCGCAAGCTGACCACTCAGGTGCTCATCTGGGACCGTCAGACGGTGGGTATCGGTGGTTTGATTCGTGAGGACGTGCAGCATGTGGAAGACCGCGTGCCCATTTTCTCGGCTATTCCGCTGATTGGACGCCTCTTTAAGACGAAGAATGAGGAACACTTCAAAAAGAACCTTATGATTTACGTCACGGGTCAGCTCGTGGATCCCGCCGGTGCGCCGATTCACGGGAACGTCGAGCAACCCGCGATCGAGGTTCCGTCCGACGGCAGTCTCTTCCCGTCTCCTCCAGCGGAAGTATATTCCGGCAAGGAAGGGGTCATGGTTGATCCCGGAAAGTAATTCGCCATCCATTATCGCAGCGGGGCGGAGGAGCAATCCTCCGCCCCGTTTGCGTTTGGGGAGACGCTGACTTGATCCCGCCACCCGGCTGGAATTCAGCCTCCAGGCTGCGGGGTGCGGAGTTTTTTCCGCCAGGCATATCGCCAATTCGTTGATCTTTGGAAACTTCGCTAAGAGCTATTCAGGAGGAGAGGAAAGCGAGGCTGAGGGTGCGCGGTCCCTTTACACCCGGTTTACAGACACCCGGCGTCCCGCCGTGAATCTTTCCAAGTGTGCCGCCGGGACAATTCGGCTATGCTCCCGCCACCGGTTTCTGCATTCGCATCCTGCATCAGCTTTCCCTCAATGCCCACCATTCTTGTCATCGAAGACGATACCTCAATCCGGACTGGAGTGCTTGATGCGCTCCAGGCGGTGGGATATGACACCCTGTTCGCCGCCAACGGACGGGATGGCATGGAGGTGGCGCTGCGGGCCACGTTTGATCTGCTCCTGCTCGACCTCGTCCTGCCGCATGTGGACGGATTCACCATTCTCACGGCCCTGCGCGTGCAGCGTCCGGTAACTCCGGTGATCATCCTGAGTGCGATGGGGCAGGAGGCAGACCGTGTGAAGGGCCTGAATCTCGGAGCGGACGACTACATGGTGAAGCCATTCGGGGCGCGGGAACTGCTGGCACGGGTGAATGCCGTGCTGCGCCGCTCGCCGGAGCGTCCGGCGGAGGTGAATCTCATCGCCTTCCCCGGCGGTGAGGCCGATCTTGCCCGCTGTGAAGTGCGCCACACCGACGGGACGCGGGAAGAACTCTCGCAGCGCGAAATGGCCGTGCTGCAATATCTTGCGGCGAATGCGGGCCGCGCCATTTCCCGGGAGGAAATCCTGACGCGGGTGTGGCGGCTCACGGTGAGCGCCGGGGCCACGCGGACCATTGACATGCACGTGGCCAATCTGCGGGCCAAGTTGCGCGACGACCCCACCGACCCGCAGGTGGTGCTCACGGTGCGCGGCAAAGGCTATATGTTCAAAACTCCCGCTGCCCGCGCATGAAACCGCGCTCCACATGGTTCATTGCCGCACTTTGTCTCGCTTTGCTCTGTGGGGCGATGGCATGGACGACGCGTTCGATGATGCGCATGGAGGCAGACCAAAACCGCATGTCCCGCGAGGCCACGGTGCAGGAAATGGCCCGCCTTGCGCTCTGGCGGATGGAGACCATTGCCTCGGCCCTCGTCATTGAGGAAAGTGCGCGTCCGCCGGAGCACTACCGCACGTTTGCGGAGCCGGAGGCGGTCCTCGATAACAAGACCTACAACTCCGTGAAGCAGGGCGATCTCGTCTCCCTCTCTCCGCTGCTGCGCGAACCGCCGGACCGGGTGAAGCTCTATTTTGAAATGGACGCCGCCGGCCTGCTGCGCTCCCCTCAGGTGCCGGTGGGGAATGATCTGGCGATTTGTCAGATGATTCAGACACCTCCACCGCAATTCATCGCCGCCTGTTCCACTCAACTCAAGGTTTTGGGGGGCCTCATGGATAAAGATGACAGTGCCGCAAAACTGAAAGCTCTGCGCGAATCACTCAAGGCGCCGCTCGCCCTTACCGGTAACCGTGCGCTGCTCTGGAGCTTAAACGAAGATGCCGCCGTGCCACCGGGCACCCCGGTCAATACGTCCAGGATCGAGATTCCGGTGCTGGCTGACAAGAAACAGGAAATCCCAAAACCAAAGTCGGCTCCAGCCCCGTCGCAGAAATTCGCGCAGCAGGCGGCGAACGCGAAGCCGGAGGAATTTCAGGCCCAGCAATTGGAACTGAATACTGAGGAGGCGAAGGCCCGCGCCGGCATCCTGGAGGCCGGCAAGGAGAAAGTCCTGACGCGCCGGGCACTCAGCAACTACGACAACAGCAGGAATTCCCTCCTGCCGCAAAAGGCGCAGACCAGGGCAGAGCCGGTACCGGAACAGACTGTTGCCAAAGAACTGCTGCCGCCGCCTGCCGCGGACGTGACTGCCGCGCCCGCCGCTGCGATCCCGCCGCCTCCCTCCCAGCTGGTTCCTTCCGCTTCGTTTACTACCATCACGGACCTCCGTCCGCTCTGGCTCGGCGAGGCGCTGCTGCTCACGCGGCGCGTGGCGACACAACAGAAAGAATGGATCCAGGGCGCATGGCTTGACTGGACGAAACTGCGCAGCGATTTGCTTGACGCGGTGCGGGACCGCTTCCCCGATGCCCAGGTGATTCCCTCATTGGACAGCCCCTCGCCGGGTGCGCATCTGCTGGCGTCGCTGCCGGTGCAGTTAATCCCGGGCACGGTGTCATTCGAGGCGATTGCATTTTGGAGTCCTCTCAAAGTTTCACTCGGCATCGCATGGCTGTGTGTCCTGCTTGCCGTGGCCGCGGTGGCCCTGGTCCTGCGCGGCATGATGGCCCTCAGCGAACGCCGCGCATCTTTCGTCTCCAGTGTGACTCACGAACTCCGCACCCCGCTCGCCACTTTCAAGCTCTACTCCGAGATGCTCGCCGACGGCATGGTGAAGGAGGAAGCGAAAAAGCAGCAGTATCTCGAAACCCTGACCGGCGAAGCGGATCGCCTTGGGCACCTTGTGGAGAATGTCCTCGCCTATTCGCGCATTGAGCGAGGCAAAGGCCCGGTCGCCGCCGCGGCAGTGCCCGTGAGTGAACTCGTAAACCGCGTCGAACCGCGCCTCAATCAGCGTGCGTTGATGGCCGGAATGGATTTCTCAGTGGAGGTTTCACCTGAAGCTTTAGCGCAGGCTTTCCGCACCGACGCCGGTGCCGTCGAACAGATTTTGTGCAACCTCGTGGACAACGCCTGCAAGTATGGCCGTCACGATGGTGCGCCGGGCAGGATCGAACTCGTCGTCAGCAAGGAACGCCGCCGGCTCTGCTTTGCCGTGCGTGATCATGGGCCCGGCATCCCGCGCGATGAACAAAACGCGATCTTCCTGCCGTTCCACAAGAGCGCCCGCGAGGCCGCGCACACAGCGCCCGGCGTTGGCCTCGGTCTCGCCTTGTGCCGCAGGCTGGCTGCCGAACTGCGCGGCGCGCTGGAAATTGACCGCGGCTGGAAACACGGGGCGTCATTCGTGCTCCGGCTGCCGTTGTAGGCATTTGGGCAGTCCCCTCAGTGGACATCTGTCTGAATTGCGGGATAAAGCGTGCAGGAAGAAGACAATCATGAATAACGCGACCGGTCTCCTGCAGAGATTTCGACCACAGACGGGACTGGTGCTCGGCTCCGGGCTGGGGACGTTCGTGGACCGGCTTAATGTGGCGGAACGTCTTCCGTTCGCAGATGCCGGCCTGCCGCAGTCGCGCGTCAGCGGGCACGCCGGCGAGGTCATTCTCGGCACTCTCGGAAATGCCAGGCTGGCGGTGCTCAGCGGACGTGTGCATCTCTATGAAGGAATGAGCGCCAGTGACGTCACTGCCGGTGTGAGGCTGCTCGCAGGTGCGGGCATCGAGTCCCTCATCCTCACCAATGCCGCCGGCACTCTGAATCCCGGCTTTCCGCCCGGGCAGTGGATGATGCTTACGGATCACCTCAATCTCACCGGCCATTCGCCGCTCGCAGGCGGACCGAATTTCGTGGATATGTCTGAGGTCTATGCGACGGAACTGCGCGGGAAATTCGCCGCCGCCGCCGCAGGGCAGGGGATGCCGCTGCACCAGGGCGTCTATGCCGGGCTGTGCGGCCCGCAGTATGAGACCCCGGCGGAGATCCGCATGCTGCGCATTCTCGGGGCCGATGCCGTCGGTATGTCCACAGTGCTGGAGGCCATCCAGGTCCGCGCGTTAGGCGTGAAGATGGCCGCCTTCTCCTGCCTGACAAACTGGGCCGCAGGGATGGCCGGGCCGCTTGATCACAAAGAAGTGATCGCCACCGGACGAGGTGCGGCTGCCGGTTTCGCTGATCTCCTCAGTGAGTGTTTGCATGAGTGAGGGGAGGAGCCATGGATGTTATTACTGCGGCGGAGGTGCTGCCGGGGTGGCAAAAAATCATTTCCTGCACAATCTCCAATCAAGGTGCGGGGGATTCCTTCATTGACTTCAATCATGCGGCCCGCCACTCTCGAAGCCTATGTCGAAGAATGCACTCGGGAAGGGCCTCAGCGCTCTCATTAGCGGCGCGTCGAAGCGGGCGGCACCGGCTGCTGATGCCGTGGAGGCACCGGCGGCGGCCGTGCAGGTTGCGGTGCCGGAGGCGGCATCAGGCGAGCGTGTCCTCAAAGTTGCCGTGGAATTGGTGCGCTCCAGCCCGATGCAGCCGAGAAAGACGTTTCGAGACGAACAACTCACGGAACTGATGGAGTCGATCCGGGAGCACGGTGTCATCCAGCCGCTCGTAGTGCGCCGGGTCAACGGTTCGATGGAACTGATCGCCGGTGAGCGGCGTTTTAGGGCGTGTCAAAAGCTGGGCCTGACCGAAGTGCCGGTCATCGAGCGCACCGCGAGCGACCGCGATGTGCTGGAGATGGCGCTCATCGAAAACCTGCAGCGTGAGGATTTGAATCCGGTGGAGGAAGCTGAGGCCTACGCGCGGCTCTCGCGGGAGTTCGGTTTGCGCCAGGAGGACATCGCGCAGCGCGTCGGCAAGAACCGCGCCACGGTGGCCAATGCCATGCGTCTCCTCGATCTCGCGCCGGAGGTAAAGCTGTTGCTGGGTCAGGGACTGATTACCACCGGGCACGCCAAAGTCATTCTCTCTCTTCGTGAGCCAGAGATGCAAAAACTGGTGGCCGACATGGTGGTGCGTCAGGGATTCACGGTGCGGCAGACCGAGCAGCAAGTGCTCCGCGAGCAACAGCGCACCGGCGGCAAAACCAGCGGGAAGAAGGCCGGGGTCGCGCCGGAAAGGCAGGTGGATGCCGTCATTCACCGACTGCAGAACAAACTGCGGGAGCGCCTCTCCACTCAGGTGGCGATCCATCACGGAGAGAAAAAGGGAAAAATTGAGATCGAGTATTTCGGCAGCGATGACCTGACACGGCTGCTCGACCTGCTGGGTGTCGCCGCTGAATAAAGACCATGAAAACCGCCGCCCTCTGCACTCTGACCGCCGCTCTGCTGTTGTCCTGCAATAACGGTAACAGCACCGGTCAAAACGGCGCTGCCCCCGCGCCCGGTCAGGCAACCGCCTACACGAATTTTTCGGGTGACCGCGCTTTTGAGGATGTGAAAACGCTCGTCGCCATCGGCCCGCGGCCGAGCGGCAGCGCGGAGATCGAAACCTCACGGCAGTTTATCGAAAAACGGCTTCGGGAAGCCGGCTGGGAAACGAAACGTCAGGAGTTTACCGCCGACACCATCCAGCGCGGCACCCTGAAGATGGCAAACATCCGGGCGCGTTTTCCAGTGGCGGGCGTGGACACCTGGTCGCGGACGGTGGCGACGCTGGTGTGTTCCCACTACGACACTAAATGGTTTCAGAGCACGGAGTTTGTCGGCGCGAATGACAGCGGCTCCAGCACCGGGCTGCTGCTCGAGGTTGCGCGCG
>JANNVM010000941.1:0-5678 GCA_031414455.1 Verrucomicrobiota bacterium | reverse complement strand
AAACAACTTGGCCTGCACCTTAGCCAGAGTGGTCTGCGCTTTGATCTCGGGCGACTCTACAATCCGCGCTCGCAGAAAGGCCTCTTCGCACTGGCGCGCCGCTCCGATGCCGTGACCGCCTGTGCGAAGCTGCATCAGCAGATTGATGAATTCTTCGACACCGTTCGTGAGGCCGCTACCTTCTCGCCAGCCGGGAAGGAATACCGCGTGCGCCGGCCTGGTCTCGTCGAGAACACGCTCGGCGGCGCGCTGCTGGAAGTCACCCAGCACATCCGCAGTGTCGAGGAGGACGAGAGCACGCCGGACAACCTCCTCAACGAAATCACCGAGATGGGCCGCCGGTTTGGCGAAGTCCGCGGCGGGCTCGAGGAATTCCTCACTCAGAGCCGCGAAGGCCATGTCTATTGGGTCGAGCGCAGCGGCATTGACGGGCGCAATCTCAGCCTCCATGCCGCGCCGATAGATGTCAGTCCGCTGCTCCGCGTCCTGTTTTTCAGTGGACAGAAAACCTGCGTCCTGACCAGCGCTACTCTCGGCACCGGCGACAGCAACCTCCGCTACTTCCGCCGCCGCTGCGGAGCGGAGAAAGTCCGCGCCGTCGAAATCGGCAGCCCGTTCGACTGGGAAAACCAGATGCGCCTCTACCTTGTCAGGTCACTCCCCGACCCTAACACACCAGGCTACGAATCCGCGCTGGAGGAATGGCTCAAACACTTCCTCGAAATGAGTCAGGGCCGCGCCTTCGTCCTCTGCACCAGCTACAAACTCATGGAAGCCCTCGCCTCCCGCCTTGAACCCTGGCTGCAGCGGAAAAACTGGCTCCTCCTCGTGCAGGGGAAAGGCAAGCCGCGACACCAGTTGCTCGCTGATTTCAAGGAAAACATCAGCAGCGTCCTCTTTGGCACCGAAAGTTTCTGGACCGGCGTGGACGTTCCCGGTGAAGCCCTCAGTAACGTCATCATCACCCGGCTTCCCTTCGCCGTCCCCGATCATCCCCTAACCGCCGCCCGCATCGAACACATCGAAGACCGCGGCGGCAACAGCTTCATGGAATACAGCGTGCCCGAAGCCGTGCTTAAACTCCGCCAGGGCATCGGCCGGCTCATCCGCACGCGGAAGGACAAAGGCATCGCCGTCATCCTCGACCCCCGCATCATGACCAAGACCTACGGCAAGACCTTCCTCGAAGCCCTTCCGCCCGCACCGCGCGAAGTCGTGGGGTGACACGACGGCTCCATGCCCGCAGCCGGGTGTTTCCTCTGCCGGATTCCGGCACTGAGCTAATGGCTTCCAAGGCTCATTTCGCGGAGGCCTTCTTCGAGGCTGCTGGCCGGTTGCCATCCGGTGGAGAGGAGGGCGGCGATGCTGGCGCGCGAGTGTCTGACATCTCCGGGGCGTTCGGGGAGGTGCTGGATTTCGGAGCGGGAACCGGCGGCGGTGATAATCCGGCTGGCGAGGTCGTTGATGGTGAGAGTGCCGCCGTAGCCGGCATTGAAGACACCGGTGATGGCAGGTGTGAGGGTGACGTGGAGGATGGCGGAAACGATGTCCCTGACGCTGATGAAGTCGCGGGTTTGTTCGCCGTCGCCGAAGATGGTGAGAGGCTCGCTGGCGCGGGCTTTTTCCATGAAAATGGGGACGGCGGCGGCATAGGGGCCGCGGGGATCCTGACGGGGACCGAAAACATTGAAGAAGCGCAGGCAGGCGGTGGAGACGCGGCCTTCGTCGTGATAGAACCGGCAGAGGTGTTCACCGTGGAGCTTGGTGTAGGCGTAGGGACTGCGGGGCTCGGGGAGCATGGTCTCGACCTTGGGGACGACGGGGTTGTCGCCATAAACGGCGGCGCTGCTGGCAAAGAAAACTTTCCTCACGCCGGCGGCGGCGGCTTCTTCAAGGACGTGAAGGGTGCCGAGGGCATTGATGCGCTCACATTCGAGGGGCTGGCTGACACTTTCAGGCACGCTGACCATGGCGGCGAGGTGGAAGACGCAGTCCACTCCCTGCAGGGCGGCGCGCAAAGTATCGCGGTCCAAAATGTCGCCTTCGATGACGTCGGCAGTAATGCCTTCAAGGTTGCGGCGGTGGCCGGTGCGGAAGTTGTCGAGAATGCGGACGCCGGCGCGGGACTGGAGTGCTGCGGCAAGATGGCCGCCAATGAATCCGGCTCCGCCGGTGATAAGAACTTTCATGGAATGAGTAAGGGGCAGCGCGGAAGGCAGGAGTGAGTGTTAGCGCGGCAGGCCGGTGTAGTCGTAACAGGCGAAGACGCGGATGCGGCGCAGGGGCTCGGCATCGGCGAGAACATCGAAGAGGGCGACGGGGCGGAACGACCGGAACGCGCGGAGAATATTGCGCGGCGGGTCGTCGCCGGAATTGTCGTCGGTGATGTAGAGAGCGGCGCAGCCGGCGAAGGCGTTGCGGCCATTGCGCACGGCGTCGTAGCGGGGCCACGTGTGATAGGGATTCTCGATGAGACCGGATTCGACGACGTGAACGAGCGGATGGTGGGCGGTGGGCCAGCGAACCGGCAGCGGACGGGGAAGGTAGAAGTTGAGGATGGACGCGAGACGTTCGTCACGGGCGATGAGGAAGAGTTTGCGCCCGCCCTTTCCATCGTCAGCCGCCTGCGCGGCGGATTCGATAACGATGCGGTGGATTTCCGTCGTCAGGTCACGCCAGCCGCGCCACTCGCTGGAAGGGTCACCGGCAGCGGGGAAATGCACGCCGGCCTTGCGCAGGGCATTCGTATTCAGGGCGGGCGGTGTGAAGACGAGCGCGGGCAGTACGGTGAGCCACTGGAACCGCTGCTTCCATGCGAGGTTGCCGGTAATGACTTCCTCCCAGGCCCACGGCAACAGTCCGCACAAAGCGGGCAGGGAAGGGGCGATCCACCACACGGAGGCGCCGCCCCACACGGAAGCCGCGAGGGCTCCGGCCAGCGGTGTTAGGGAGAATGCGGTGAAGAAGCGCGCGGCGTCGGACCGGGTCCAGCGCCTGAGTCCCATCCACAGCGCCCACAGCATGGCGACAAAGATGAACGGCGTCAGGATGAGCGACCATTTCCCGAAGAGCACCAGCGGCCCGGCCAGGGTGGTCCCCCCGGCCGGGCGCAATTGCTCCATTTGATAGTACCATCCCGCGAGGGCATGGGATTCGTTCCACTGCCACACGGGCCAGACGAAGAGGGCCACGTCTGCGAGCATGAGCCATGGACCGGGCCGGATTAGCTGCCGCCGCCAGCGCCTTGACGCGACGAGCAGCACCAGTGTGCTCACGGGTCCCCAGAGTGCGCCATACCAGCAGAGGAAGCCTGCGCCAAAGAGCAGTCCGGCCACCGGCCAGTGCCAGTCGAGCGCGGACGCCCGCCGCAAGGCCCGCCACACCGCCGCCATGCCGCACACGGTGAGGGCCATGCCTGGCATTTCCGGCTGCATGAAAATGGCGGCGAAATTCCAGGCCGGCGTCACATTCAGCAGCGCCACGCTCCATGCAGCGGCCTTGTCTCCGGCGAGGCTCCTCACTAAACGATAGAGCACCGCGCTGGCCGCCACCGCGAGCAGCGGCGCAAAGAACCGCACGCCGAATCCCGTCAGCCCGCCCGCCGCCGTGCTCATCCACGCGAACCATGCTGTGCCGAATCCGCCATGCAGTCCTGTCAGAGACGGATGACGGCCCCATTCCACCAGCAGGGCTTCGGACGGCGAGATTTCCAGGGCCGCGCCCAGCGCCCACCGCAACGCCGTGAGCAGCGCCATGCCTCCAATGAGCATGCGCTGAGTGAAATTGAGTTCCCGCCACGGCATGGCGGATGGTTGTGACAATGCCCGGCTGCGAAAGTGGAAATGTCGGGCGGTGACGCAGATGCGAGCCTTGCCAAGCCCCCGGCCCCCGTGTTATCGCCTCACTCCATGAAACCACTCCTCGTCCTCCTTCTCGTCATCCTGACAGTCTCTGCGCAGGAATCCAAATCACACTTCACAAGGGGGGCGGAGTATTTCTTTGCCGGTCGCATCAAGGAGGCACTCGTCGAATGGGATGCGCAGGTGAAGGAGGATCCGTCATCGCTCGCCGGACACTGGCAGCGGGGGCTCGCGCTTTATTATGCCGAACGCTACAAGGACGGCCGCGCGCAGTTTGAGGCGCATCAGAAGGTAAACTCTGAGGATGTGGAGAACGCAGTGTGGCACTTCCTCTGCGTGACGAAGGCGGAGAACGTCGAAGCGGCGCGCAAGGTTTACATTCCGATCACCCACGACACCCGCGTGCCGATGAAGGAAATCCACGCCCTCTATGCAGGGAAGGGAACGGAGGAAGCCGTTCTCAAGGCCGCTGAAGCCGGCGATGACCTCCCCGAATCGGCCCGTGACATGCAGAAATGCTATGCCCATCTTTACCTCGGCCTCTACAACGAGGCGCTCGGCAAAATCGACACCGCGAAAACCCACATGCTCAAAGCCGCGGCCCTCGCGCCCGCCTCCAGCTACATGGGCCAGGTGGCCGTGGTACACTGTAAAGTGCGCGGGTGGAAAGAGTGAGGCCGGGCTTGAGTCCCCGCCGCTGCCACCCAAGAATAGACGTCTATGGAACAGGCCACCGTCCTCATCGTTGATGATGAAAAACACACACGCGACGGCCTCCGGCTCTCGCTGGAGGACGATTTTGACGTGTATGTCGCGTCCGACCGCGCGGAGGCGCTGGAGGTTCTCAAGAACGAAAAGGTGGACGTGATGGTGACGGATCTCCGTCTCGGGGCGGACGATGGCATGGCTTTGATAGGCGAAGCGCTCGCGATGCCGCACAAGCCGGTGGTCATTATGATGACGGCCTACGGCGGCGTGGATGTGGCTGTGGAGGCGATGAAGCGCGGTGCCTATCATTTCGTCACCAAGCCGCTCAACATCGAAGAGCTGGACATGCTCATCAAACGGGCGCTGCGCAGCCGCACGCTGGAGGTGGAGAATGTTTCGCTGAAGCAGCAGGTGACGGAGCGTTACGGCCTCGACAAGCTGCTGGGGCAGTCGGAGCCGATGAAGCGGGTGTTTGAGACCATCCAGCAAGTTGCGCCGAGCCGGGCCACGGTGCTCATTGAGGGCGAGAGCGGCACAGGCAAGGAACTTGTGGCCCATGCGCTGCACAATCTCAGCGGCCGGCCCAAGGCCAGGCTGGTCATCGTTCACTGCGCGGCGCTGAGCCCGCAATTACTGGAGAGCGAACTCTTCGGTCATGAGCGCGGGGCATTCACGGGGGCGCTGGAACGGAGGATCGGACGCTTCGAGATGGCGGACGGTGGCACGCTTTTCCTCGACGAAATCGGGGAGATTGATTCCGCCACTCAGGTGAAGCTGCTCCGTGCGCTTGGTGAACGCACCGTGGAGCGCGTGGGAGGCAATGCGCCGATCAAAGTGGACGTCCGCGTCATTGCGGCGACGAATAAGAACCTCGGGCGCATGGTGGAGGAGGGAAAGTTCCGCGAGGATCTCTACTACCGGCTCAATGTGGTGAGTATCACCCTGCCGCCGCTTCGCGAACGGGTCGCGGACATCCCGGTGCTGGCCACGGCTTTTCTCAGAGAGCTGGCAAAGGAGAACCGGAAAGACGTGCGGGAGATCACCCCCGACGCGATGGATCTCCTGACATCATTTCCGTGGCCGGGGAATGTGAGGGAACTTCGCACCGCC
>JANNVM010000940.1:0-2761 GCA_031414455.1 Verrucomicrobiota bacterium | reverse complement strand
GCCGTGAAGGCCTGCGCTGCTCCACTCACATGTTCCAGCGCCACCGGTTTCCGTTTCTTCTTCGCCAGCGCGGCCAGCCGCTTCGCCCAGACTTTCGCGCCGGCCACCTTTTGACAAAGCACAGCCCCCGTCGCCGCATCCCTGCGGGGCGCTGTGTGTTTGTATTCAGGACTCAAGACACCGGCCATCGAACCAGCCTCCCGGAAAGGAGCGGGAGATGCGTGGCGCAGGGCTGACCTGGACGCAAGCCCGGGGGATACGGCCGGCCGAACGGTTTCCCGGCGGAGTTACTTCGTCCCAATGACCATCGAGTCCGGGCCGGTAAGATGCTCGACGCGGCAGTCTTTGATTCCGGCTTCCTGCATCCAGCCGATGCCGTCCGCGCCGGAATAGTCGAAACCGCCGCGGGTTTCGATGAGCATGTTGAGGCTCATCAGTCCCCGGCTTGGATCCGAATCAGCACGTCAAAGGGGGGAGCGGCTCCCTCGACTGAGAATCCAAATTTATTTATGGCAATTATAGTAATTCTGCATCAAGATGTAACCGGCGACGCAAATTCACGTCCTCGAATGACCGACCCGATCGTCGCCTCCACACCAACACCCCGACTAAATGAAAACTCCTCAATCACTCCTCATCGCCATCGCAGGCCTGCAGCTCGCTCAATTTGCAGGTGCGGCAGAAACCATCGTCTCGCCCTACAACCTCAATGGATGGGTATTCGGCAATGACGGAGCACCCATGGGCAACGCTTCTTTTGTTGAAGGGCCCGGAACCGCACCCGCCGGTGCCGGAAGCATCCAACTCACCGTCGCCGACGCGATTGAGCGCCTCGTTCTCGCGACCGGCGCTCACGCCGGACTCCGTCTGGATTCCCTGTCTGCGCTGGGTTACAGCACGTGGCTCCAGTTGCCGGCCGCCGGCACCGCCTCGGTGACTCTGCACCTCGACGTTGACTATGATCTCGACGATACAACGACTTCGTGGCAGGGCACCCTCGTGTTCGAGCCGTCGCTGAACGGCACCGTGACCGCCGGTTCCTGGCAGCCGTGGGATGCGCTGGCCGGGAAATGGTATATGACCGGCGTTCCCGTCGTGGCCAACGTCCCCGCCGTGCAACTCTTCCCGCTCGCCACACCGGGCACGCTTACCGAAATTCTCGCCGCGTTCCCCAATGCCGGCGTTCGCGCCACAGTGGGCGCACTTTCGCTCAAAACCGGCGGACCTGCCGGCGCTTCCACCGTCAACCTCGATGCCCTCACCATCAGTCTTACAGCCGGCGACACGACCACTTACAATTTCGAGCCCGACTCCGACGGCGACGGTGTCCCGGACGCTGAAGACCACTGCGAGGACTCAGATGTCCGTCCAAAAGTGGACGTGGGCCTGGGAGCCACCACCATTGACAATACCGTGGATGAAGACGGCTGCACAATCCAGGACCTCGTGAACAAGGCCCAGCTCGCCGCCACCAATCACGGCAAGTATGTCAGTGCGATCGCCAAGCTCGCCAACAGTCTCAAAAAGGCCACCACCATCACCAACGCGCAGAGCAAAGAGATGAAAACCGGCGCGGCAAAGTCCACCATCGGAAAGCCGCCCACGAGCACCGGTGGCACCGGCACGGGCGGCACGGGTAATGGAAATAATGGAAACGGGAATGGAAACGGGAATGGAAACGGGAACAACGGGAATGGAAACGGAAACGGCCCGAAATAGGGTCCAGTGATTACAGGGCCCGGGCCATGTCACGGAATCACATTCCGTGGCGGGCCCGGGCCTTTTTTGTTTCGGGCTCATTTGCCACCGGTGACGATGTGCCCGCCGTGTGGGCGGGAAAGAAAGCCGCGGACGGGGACCGTTGGGAATCCGCGAAATCCCCGCTGCCAGGTTGCATTCGGCCCCTGCGGCTGCTCTCCTCCGGGTTTTACGATGTCCACCGACGCCCAGACTCCGATGATGAAGCAGTACCACGCCATGCGGCGGACGCTGCCGGCGGATGTCCTGCTGTTTTTCCGGCTCGGTGACTTCTACGAGATGTTCTTCGAGGATGCGAAGGTCGCGGCCGGAATTCTCAATGTGGCGCTGACGCGCCGGAATGACATGCCGATGTGCGGCGTTCCCTATCATTCCGCGACGGGTTACATCGCGAAGCTCATCCGGCATGGAAAACGCGTCGCCATCGCTGAGCAGACGAGCGAACCGGTTCCTGGCAAAATCGTGGACCGGGAAATCACGCAGGTCATCAGCGCGGGCACGATCATTGACCTGAACATGCTGGAGAGCCGGCGGAACAACTACCTCGCCGCCGTCTTTCGCAGCAGCCCCAGGCTGCTGGGCCTCGCGTTTGTGGATCACACGACGGGGGAGTTTCGCGTCGCAGAGTATGCGGACATTTCGGAACTGATGGATGAAATTGGCAGGCTGCAGCCGGCAGAGTTGCTGCACCCGGACGATCAATTGGGTGAATTCGGTGCTCTGAAAGGCGCGACGGCACTGGAACCCTGGCCGTTCCTCTACGACCAGGCGCATCACCTGCTGCTGGAGCATTTTAAAGTTCAGTCGCTCGACGGATTTGGCTGTGCGGGTATGAAAGCGGCGGCCAGTGCGGCGGGGGCGATCCTTTATTACATCCGGGATGTGCTGCGCCGGAACGTAACCCACATCCGCCGGATGCAGGCGGCGGGGAACGAGAAGTCGGTCATTATCGATGCCGCCAGCCGCGCGAATCTGGATTTGGTCAGTCACCGCAGCGGTGCGG
>JANNVM010000939.1:0-2480 GCA_031414455.1 Verrucomicrobiota bacterium | reverse complement strand
GATCCGGACACCTGGAAGGACAATGCCGGGAGCTGGAGCAACGAGTTCTGATCAGCGGGCACGTTCTTTCGATGATTGCAGAGGTGGCGGGGAGAGAGAAAGCGCCGGGAGCCCCCGGCTGTGGCCGCTGGCCTGAGCCAGGGGTGCCGGACAAAAAAGTCAGCAATTGTGTTAGTTCGGTGATGGGAGCCAGCGCCGCGCTTTGGCGCGTTGTTGGGCAAGGATGGGGGCCCGGGCTTTCCAGATGTCCTCGAAGCGGGGACCGAGCATCTGGCAGCGCAGGCTCAGGAGGTCTTCGGCTCCGGTTTCACTCCAGAACATGCCCGATTGCTTGAAGCGCCGGCCGATGACGGTCTTGCAGCCGGCTTCAATCACGCCGCTGCCGATGAAGTATCCTTTGGCGCGATACTCTCCGTAGCGGGTCCGGGTGGCGTGGCTTTCCAGATAGGCGATCTCGCTTTCGACGGCGGTCCGTTTGACTTCCGGCCATTCGGGATGGGCGTCGAGTTCGCCGCGCACTTGCACAAGGAGCGCGGCGGGACTCCCGGCTTTCATCTCGTGGCACCACTCGCTCTGTTGGGTGCCGGCGCGTGCGGGGTCGGTGTCATGCAGGGCTTTGGCGAGGCTGCCGACGTGTTCGGTGGCATGATAGAAGTCGAGGATTTCGATGGCGTCAGGAAAATTCAGGCGGCGGTTTTCCCAAATCCATGCGGCTCCGTCGCCCAGATAGACGACCTCCCGGGCCCGGCCCAGTCCGCGCCGCATGGCTTCCTGTCTGAGGAGAATGCCCGATTCGCGGCACCCCTGGAAGGTGCCGGTGTAGCTGGTGGAAGCAGGGTCGCGGATCGGTTCGCCGTCTTCTCCGGTGATCGTCTGCGTGAAGACGCCGCCGAGTTTGGATTCGCGGGTGCGGGCGCTGCCGTCTTCCTGTTTGCCGGCGCGTCCGGCGAGCTCTTCGCGGCGCATGGGAACGCCGGTGCCGTCTTCACTAACATACAGGACCGGGATGGCAGAGTCGGTGCCTGCGGGCGCGGGCAGCGGCGGCAGAGTGGCCAGGGCTGCGCGCAGCAGGGGGGCTTCTTTGGCGACAAGGCGGCCGAGGTCGCGGGGGTCGAGGTTCAGTCCGGCGTAGACGAGGAGGTTGGCGGCGGCTTCTTCATAAGAGTGGCTTTGGCTGGCGGCCCGGCACATGAGGCGGGCCACGGAAGGAGTGCAGCCGCAAGTGAGGTCGAGGGTTTCGTCCAGCGGGCAGCGTCCGGTGCCGCTGGGGCGGTGATGATAGTAGCTGCGGGGCAGGTTGATCTCGCCAAAGAGGGTTTGCACACGGATGGACCGGCCGCGGTGCCGTGTTTCGCAGGGACGCGGGTCTTCGTCGTCGGGAAAGAGGGTGCGGTCTTGATAGACACCTGCCACGATGGCACGCCCATCGCGCAGCAAGGCGGCACGCAGTCCTTCTTCGATCCACGAGGGACTGGTGCCGGGCCCTTCGGCCATCAGCCGGGCTTTGGCTTTCGCGAGGAAGGATTCGGTTTCCTGATAGCGTTCGCGCCCCCCTTCTTCGCAGAGTTTTTTTTAGCGGCTGCGGAGTCTTCCCGGGCACCGGTGCTGCCGCGCCGTTGTCTTGTCAGGGCGATGGTTTCCTCTGTGAAGGCGGTGGCCAGTTCGGTGAAGCGTGCAAAGTTGGCGAGATCGTCCTTCAGGGCTGACACCTGCTCCGGCGGCACGCGGCGGCTGACATTGTGTCTGGCTTCCCACATCTGGTGTTTGTAGTAGGGGCCAAGCCGGAGAGGATCCCCGCCATCGGTGGAGGAACCGGAGCGATACTCCTCGCTGAGAGTACCGCGCTCCATGCTGGTGAGAGTGGCCATTTCTCCGAGGATGGCCTGAATTTCGGGAGTGGTCGCTGGGGTGGTTGAGTCCATATCCGGGAAATGTCTATACACCTAGACATCGCCCGTGGCAAATAAAAAGAGCCTTCCACGCTCTGAATGATTTTTTTGTCCGGCACCCCCGGTTTTGCGCGCGGGTTCTTTTATCTCGACATTGTTGGAAGCACGAAAACGGATGGAGATTTTGAAAGCCCGCCCTTTCTAACACTGCCAATGAACAGCGAACCATCCATTCCGTGGCCCCGCATCACCGGATTCTTCCGGCGATAGCATTCCCGCTGACCGGGATTATCCCGCCCGCCTCCTGATACCAAATCCGCCCTATTCCCCACCTCATGTCCTGGCCCCCAACTGTCTCAAACGCTCGCTTTGCTGGCCGCAGGCCTCGGGGCCTTCTTCTTCACCGGCTGGGTGCTGGAAATCGAAACGCTCAAGCGCCTCCACAGCGGCTGGGTCACTATGAAGGCGAACACCGCCGTCTGCCTGATGCTGACAGGAATAGCGGTGGCCCTGCTGCGCGAGGAACACGGCCCGCCCTGGCAACGCCGGCTCGCGCACTCTTGTGCGCTGATCGTCATCACCGCCGCCGAC
>JANNVM010000938.1:0-2692 GCA_031414455.1 Verrucomicrobiota bacterium | reverse complement strand
ACCCCTGTACCGGGCGTAGCCTTCGTAACCGGTGCGGTAAGCCGGTGCGAAATACCCATAACTGGTCTCACCCGAATAGGACTGCGACTGGTGATTGGCCCGCCAGAAGTCATCCTCCGCCGCCGCAGTGAACTCGACAGGGGCCCGGTAAGCCGGACTTTCCTCCGCCCATGTTTCCCCTGGTGTAGGAGAATGTTCATGTTCGCCCTGATCCGCACCGTGTGAAAGGCTGTCGCGGCGTGCGGAGGGCGGGGTGGTTGTAGGGGCGTTCATGGGAGCTGGTTGATGGCTTACGGAAAAAGGTTGCATGGGTCGTACCGCCGTTCTTCGCCGGTACCTCCCGTCGCGGACGTGCATAAAGCCGGATGCCCCGGGCAGAATGCATTTCCGCAACCTGCACCACGGCGCGGTCCGGACGGGGAGGGGACACCTCCATGCCCGCAGGCGGCAGGGCACGGGTTTTGCAGCGGCGGGTCCATCCCCTGTCACCTTATCAAACCCATGAAACACCACCCTAACTCTGTCCCCCTGCATCAACAAACCTCCGGAAAAGTCGGCTGGGCTCTTCTCTGGCTGCTCGGCATTCCCCTGCCGGTGCTGCTGATCGCCTTCCTGATCAAAGGAGGCTGAAACTTTCCGCTGTAAACCCTCACCTGTTTCCCTCCAACAATATGATGCACACTTCTCTCATCAGCACTTCGCCCCGTCTTTGCGGTCGCGCCATTCTTGCCGGATCCCTTGTGGCTCTGAGCATCCACCTTCTCCTGACCATGCTCGGCGCCGGGATCACCGCTCTGGCGATGGAACCCTCCACGAGTGACTCGCCGGTGCAGTCCTTCACCACGGGCATGGCTGTCACCTGGTCACTGAGCGCCCTCATCTCGCTGTGGATCGGGGGCTGGGTCGCTGGCCGGGTGGGCGCAGCGGGCGATGCCGACAGCGGTAAACTCCACGGCTTCATCGTGTGGAGCCTCGCCACGGTGCTGGGGTTCGTTATGGTGGCCGCCGGTATTGGCAAGGCCCTCAATGTGGCCGGTCAAACTCTCGCCGGGGCCGGCAAAGCCGCGGTGGAAGCCGCACCCGCACTCGTGGATAAATCCGCGGCGATGATCAAAGATTATTCCTCCGAGGTCACCCGGGACGGCAAACCCCTGACACCTGCCGCCACCCGCGAGCTGGCGACCGATTTGAAAAATCTTCTCCTGAACGGAGAAACCGGACGCACCGCTCCAAACCGCGACGCGCTCGTCGCCACCATCGCGCGGAACACGGCGATGACTCCTGAAGAATCCGCGAAGATCGTGGACGAATGGACCGCCTCATATGACCGGGCCGTAAAGGAGGCCCAGGATGTCGCCGCGGCCGCCGCAGCGAAAGCCAAAGAAATTGCCGACCGCACCGCCACTGTCACCGGAGCCGCCGCCATCTGGACATTCTTCGCCTTCTGGATCGGAGCCGTGCTTGCGGCCTGGGGCGGAAAATGCGGGGCGCTCGGCTGCACTGGAGACGGGACGGCTGCGCGGCAGGCCCGCCATGACACCCAGGCCACTGCCGGAGTGACTTCGGCGCACCGGGCGTAAACTGTCAGCCTGACAACCCTTAACGACCGCCCCTTGCCGGCCCGCGTGAACTCATCATTCGCGCGGGCCGGATTTGCGGGCGGTTTCTTTTATCTCGACATTGTTGGAAGCACGAAAACGGATGGAAATTTTGAAAGCCCGCCCCTTCTAACACTGCCAATGAACAGCGAACCATCCATTCCGTGGCCCCGCTTCACCGCATTCATCCGCCAGCACATGCATGATGTCCGCAACGGACTCAACTTCATCAGTCTGGAAGCTGAGGTTCTCAAGGACCGCCTTCCCGCCGGTGAGGCCACCGAAGGTCTGCGAAACATCAGCCGGCAACTGCAATCCCTGGATAAACGCCTGCGTTTCCTCGCCGCATTTTTTCAGGAGCCTCATCCATTACCGGGATCCATTGCGGCGCGCACGCTGATGCTGGTGTTCCAGGCCGCTCATGCGGACCTGTCGGAGGCGCCGGAGGTCCAGTGGATTGATGAATTGGACGGGCAGCAGGTCTCTGTGGATACTGACCTGCTGAGTCCGGTATTTCGCGAACTGCTGAGCAATGCGGCGGTCTTTTCCGCGGAAGCTTCCGTGACGGTGATTGCGAAGGCTTCGGAGCGGGAAGTGATCTTCGAACTCCGCGAACCCAAACCGGAGCCAGTGGACACTTCCGGCTGGGGACAGCCTTTCCTCACCACGCGGCATGGCGGCTACGGTCTGAGTCTGTGGTCGGCGCACCGCTTGCTGCAGGCTAACGGAGCGACCCTCACGCAGTATTGCGCCGAGGGCTGCCTCATCTCCCGGATAGTATTCCCGCTGGCCGGGACGAACCCGGACCCCCTCTGAGACCAAAGTTTGCGGACCTGACCATGAACTGGCCCCGACTGTCCCAAACGCTCGCTTTGCTGGCCGCAGGCCTCGGGGCCTTCTGCTTCACCGGCTGGGTGCTGGAATTCGAAACGCTCAAGCGCCTCCACAGCGGATGGGTCACTATGAAGGCGAACACCGCCGTCTGCCTGATGCTGACAGGAATAGCGGTGGCCCTGCTGCGCGAGGAACACGGCCCGCCCTGGCAACGCCGGCTCGCGCACTCTTGTGCGCTGATCGTCATCACCGCCGCCGAC
>JANNVM010000937.1:0-11526 GCA_031414455.1 Verrucomicrobiota bacterium | reverse complement strand
GGAGATCGAGCCGGAACGACGGCGGTTGCCAGCCGCCGGCGGTTTTTGTCAGGCCGAGGCTGGTGAGAATGCCGGCGATTTCGTCATCGGAAATTTCCGCGCCGAGCAGGCGGCGGCAGCGGTCGTTGTCCAGCGGCACGGGGGCCGGTGGCGGCGGCGGCGTGCCGGCAGTGAGCAGTTCGTTGTCAGCCGTGCCGCCGGCGATTTCCAAAATGAGTTTCGTCGCCAGCGCGCTCGCCCCCGCGACCTGCTGCGGGTCCACGCCGCGCTCGAAACGATAACTGCTGTCCGACACCATGCCGAGCCGGCGGCTGGTACGGCGCACGGCGGTTGTTTGGAAATACGCGGACTCGAGGAGGATGCCGGTCGTCGTTTCCGTGACGCCGCTGTGCTCACCGCCCATGACACCGGCGAGGGCGACGGCGCCTTTCTGATCTGCGATCACAAGATCACCGGCATCAAGAGTGTGCGCCTTGCCGTCGAGCGCGGTGAATGGCTCGCCTTCCGCGGCGCGGCGCACGATGATGCCGCCGTTCAGTTTCGCCGCATCGAAGGCGTGGAGCGGCTGGCCCATTTCCATGAGCACGTAGTTGGTGATATCCACGATGTTATTGATGGGGCGCAGGCCGACGCTCTGGAGCTTTTTTTGCAGCCAGTCGGGAGAGGGGCCGACCTTCACGCCGCGAATGTGCCGCGCCGTGTAGAACGGGCAGCCTGTGAGGTCTTCGATGCGCACTTCCTCCGCCACCGCGGCGCGCAGTGGCGTGGCATCGCCGGCATGATGCGCCGGACGTTTCAGCGTCATGTGCGCGAGAGCGCCGAGTTCGCGCGCCATGCCGAGATGGGAGAGCAGGTCCGGGCGGTTCGGCGTGATCTCCACCTCAAACATGGTGTCGGTCTCGACAATCTCGTGCAGCGGACGGCCCACCGGCGCCTCAGCGCCGAGAATCATCAGCCCTTCGTGATCGTCACCGAGGCCGAGTTCCCGGCCACTGCACATCATGCCCTGACTGAGCACGCCGCGCAGCTTGCTCTCTTTGATTTCGAAATTCCCCGGCATCACCGCGCCCGGCAGCGCCAGCGGTACCTTGTCGCCGGCTGCGAAGTTCTTTGCTCCGCACACGATCTGCCGCGGCGAGCCCGAGCCGTCATCCACCTGGCAGAGACGGAGTTTGTCGGCATTCGGATGCTGTTCGAATGATTTCACCTGCGCGACGACGATTTTGTCACTGCGGATGCCGCGTTCCTGAATGCCCTCCACCTCCACGCCGGCAAACGTCAGCAAATCGGCCAGTTCCGCCACGGGACGCGCGGCGAGGTCGAGATGATCGGAGAGCCATGAGAGGGAAACTTTCATAAGGGAGCAGTGTGGGATGGGGGAAAACGGGCCGTCAGTGATAATGGCCGCCCCTGACGCGGCAAGTGCAGTATTGACGTTCATCCGCCTTCGCCCGCGAAATTTCCTTTGCCGTCCCGCCCCGTTCTCTGCTCACATGGCGGCCATGAATAAGTTTGCCCGTCTGCTCATCTGGATCGCCGTATCGCTGCTCGGCGTCATCGCGCTGCTGGTGCCGGCGATGAAGAACAACGAACCGGTGAATGCGCTGTGGCTGGTGGTGGCGGGCGGGTGTGCCTTTGCGGTGAGCTACCGCTTTTACTCAGCATGGATCGCGGCAAAAGTGCTCGCGTTTGACGACCGGCGGGCGACGCCGGCGGTGACGCGGGCGGACGGAAAAGACTACGTGCCGACAAACAAGTGGGTGGTTTTCGGGCATCACTTTGCCGCCATTGCCGGACCGGGGCCATTGGTGGGGCCGGTATTGGCGGCGCAGTTCGGGTGGCTGCCGGGCACCCTGTGGATTCTTATCGGCGCGACACTGGGCGGCGGTGTGCATGATGCCGTGGTCATGTTTTGCAGCATCCGGCGTGACGGTAAATCCCTCGGACAGATGTTCCGCGAGGAAGTGAATCCCTTTCTCGGACTCCTCGCCATGATCAGTGTGCTCGTCATCATGACGATCCTGCTCGCGGTGCTCGGACTGGTCGTGGTAAAAGCGCTGGCCGAAAGCCCGTGGGGGCTGTTCACCATCGCCATGACCATCCCCATCGCGCTGGTGATGGGACTGTGGCACCGCACGGGCCGGGGAAGTGTCAGGGCGGTTACGGTCTTTGGGGTGGTGGCCCTGCTGCTCAGTGTGTGGGGCGGGAAGTTCCTCGGCGGGTGGGGCATCGAGAGCTGGTTCCGGCAGAGTCAGGTTTGGCTGGCATGGGCGATCATCGCTTACGGCTTTATTGCCGCGGTGCTCCCGGTGTGGCTGCTGCTGGCACCGCGGGACTATCTAAGCACCTTCATGAAGATCGGGACTGTGGCAGTACTTGCCGTGGCCATCATCCTTGTGATGCCGGTGATGGAAATGCCCGCCGTGACGAAGTTTATTGACGGGAGCGGCCCGGTGTTCACCGGCGCGGTGTTTCCGTTCGTTTTTATCACCATCGCGTGCGGTGCCATCAGTGGATTTCATGCGCTCATTTCGTCAGGAACCACACCGAAGATGCTGGAGCGCGAGCGCCACATTCGAGTGGTCGGCTACGGTGCGATGGTGACGGAAATGCTCGTCGCGCTCATGGCGATCATCGCCGCGTGTTCGTTGAAGCCCGGAGAATACTTCGCGGTTAATGCGGGGATTACCAAACAGGTGGCCGATGCACGGGATCCCGCCGTGCGCGCCGCCAGGGCAGAGACGGTGCTCGCGCAATTGTCGAAAGACACCGGTTTCACCGTGACCCCGGCGCAGATGGACAAGCTGGCCAAAGACGTGGGCGAGGAGAACATGATTGGGCGGGTCGGTGGCGCGCCGACCTTTGCTCTTGGCATGGCGCAGATGTTTCATCGCGTCTTTCCCGGCGAGGGGCTCATGGCGCTGTGGTATCACTTTGCGATCATGTTCGAGGCGCTCTTTATCCTGACTACGATAGATGCCGGTACACGCGTGGGACGCTTCATTCTCCAGGACTTCCTCGGCGGACTTTGGAAGCCGCTGGGCGACACTCGAAGCACGGCGGCAAGTTTCCTCAGCACCCTGCTGCTCGTTGGCGCGTGGGGCTGGTTCCTCCTCCAGGGCGTGGCCGATCCGCTCGGCGGCATCAACAGCCTGTGGCCGCTCTTTGGCATTGCCAATCAACTGCTGGCGGTCATCGCGCTGTGCCTCGGCACGACAGTTCTCATCAAGATGGGGCGCAAACGTTATGCCTGGACCACTGCTATTCCGCTGATCTTTCTCACCGCCGTCACCTTCACTGCCGGATTGCAGAAAATCTTCGGCACCTGGCCCGCAGGAAAGTTTGGCTTCCTCGACATCGCGAAAGACCGGGCCGTCAAACTGGCTGCAGGCGGCACGCCGGAACAGGTGAAACTCTGGAAGACGGAGATCTTCAACAATCACCTCGACGCCGCGGTGGCGGGATTCTTCCTCGTCATGGTCGCCGTCATCCTCGCCGGCAGCATTCGGGAATGGGTGAAACTGCTGACGGGCCGGAAAGCCCTGACATTGCGCGAAAGTCCCTACGTGGCGCTCCCGGAGAGCGGGGTGGTGTAGGTTCCCCTCGCCCTGATGTGCCCGGATGGACTTACTGGCCCTTCACATGGAGAAAAACGCGCGGATCGGTGACGGTTATTGTGGCGGATTTTTCATTGGTGGGGCCGCCCACATTGGTCCATGAACCGGCTGTCATGCCGGGGCTTGATTGAACTTGATACGGAGCGGTGCCGCCGGTCCATGTCAGCGTGACGTCATTCCCGCTGCGGATGATGGTTGTAATCTCGAATCTGGGCGAAGGAGCGGTCCGGATAAAGCTGATTCCCGCGACGTGCATTCCCAGGCTGCCCACAAGCGCCGTGGCACCGGTGGCCGGATTAATGGTGACGAGTTCGCGCGCGTAATTGTTGGTGGTCTTGCGGACTCCATAAAGGACGCCGGTTTCCGGATGCTGCTCCATGCCCAGCAATCCGCCAAACTGGTTGTCCGGGCTGCCGCCCCCGGGAGGATAACTCAGAGCGATTTCATCAAGGACACTGCCGGTTTCCGGATCAACGTCCATCAACTTTCCATCGCCGCCGACCCCGTTCCGGTGACCCACGAGCAGTCTTGTCTCGTTCCCTGTTTTGACAAAAGCGATTGCCTTGGACTCATTCTGAGCGCCGTCGGAGGGGAATGCCGGCCGGGCAAGGAAGGTGCAGTCTCCGGTTTTTGTTAGCTTGAAGATGCCTTCGTCATCGGCGATGTAGAAAAGATTTTTCGCGACTGACCACGCCATGCCCCGGGCCGCCGAGTATTCGTCGGTCCCCCGCGCACGGAAGGCCGCATCAACCTGTGTCGAATCGCGGCGTTCCACAGGAAGAACCCACGAGGGACGCGGGGCAGGGAGGCCGAAACAGGGAAGCGCCGCGTCGGGGTTCGGGCACGGATCGGCATTGAATACCGCGGTAGTCGCACGGGTCGCGACATTGACGGTTTGAAGATACTGGCTGTCCTGATAACCCACTCCGGAAATGTCAGGGCCACCCTGATCATGACCGAGGCGGCCAGGATTATTGGAGTAGGATTGGGAACCTGCCATGTGATATAGCAGGTCGTCGGCGGGACAGAATCCAATCGCCTGGCTGTCGTTGACGAATATCAACTGAAACAGTTTCGTGATGGCGGCGGTAGTCGGGTTGATTTCGTAGAGGGTGTGGTCGGGGTAGAGAAATCCGCCCTGACCATCCGGTGTGGAATCACCTTGCTGCCCGGTGATCCCCACCAGCCGCCAGCTTTGGGCTTGCGCGATGGCTGGCAGAACGAACAGGGCGGACAATACCGCGGTAAGGGAAAGGGACTTGGTCGATAACGGAATTTTCATGGTTTTGTATGTTCACATACGATGGCAGGCCGCGCCGTCCGGTGTCGAGATAAAATTCATCCGCATCCCTGGAGCCCCTTGAGCCCGCGGGGAGTCATGGATTCTGACCAAGGCATTCGATGTCGTGCAAGGTCAAGTGGACTGGAACGAAGCAGTTTGAGCGCACGCAACTCCTCCGGACGGGGGACCCGTTACTGCAGCAGACTCTCCAGCGCCTTGTCCTTCTCCGGTCCTGACT
The DNA here is from genome assembly GCA_031414455.1 of Verrucomicrobiota bacterium. Lineage (GTDB taxonomy): Bacteria > Verrucomicrobiota > Verrucomicrobiia > Verrucomicrobiales > V1-33 > V1-33. The sequence continues at coordinate 6,389 of JANNVM010000937.1, read as the reverse complement.
GGAAGTCGAAGGCGCGCATGTAGCGGTCCTTTTCAGTTTCCGGTGTGGCGGGGTTCTTCACGATTTTCGCGAGGAGTTCCGGGGTCTTCTTTGTCCGGCTGCGCCAGATGATGTCGCGTCCGGAGGGAGACTCTGTCGCGGAGGGAAGGAGCTTGAGGTATTCATCGAGGCATTCCTCCCAGCGCAGACCGGCACCGATGCCGAGGGCTTCGACGCTCCAGCGGTCACCGGCGGTGTGCTGTTTGGCGAGCTTCGCCCAGAGCACGGGCATTTCCGCGGACTTGCTGAAGCGCAGGGAAATGGCGGCCTCACGGCGCACTGCGGCGGACGGATCATCCGCCACTTTGCCCACGACGGCAGTGATATCGCCACCGGACTGACGCGCGAGGCGAAGCGCCATGCAGCGCAGATCGTCTTCGCTGCGTTTCAGCGCGGCCTCGATGACTTTCTCCGCCATACCAGGCTGCCGGCCCACCACCCATGCGAGACGGGCGATGAGTCGCGTGTCGTCCGAGGCATGTGCGGTCTCCAGAATGGCGGGGTATGCCGCCTCGCCCATCTTTGTCAGGGCCGTCCATGCTTTGTAGCGCACTTCCTCGTTGGGGTTGGCCATCGCCTTGATCGCTCCTTCAGCAGTGCTGAAATCGAACACGGGCACGGTATAGCCTTTGTGGCCCTTCGGCGTGACGCGGTAAATGCGCCCGTGTTCGAGGTCGCCCATCGCGTGACCGCCAACGCCTGGATCATACCAGTCAGCGATCAGCAGTGAGCCATCGGGGGCGACGCAGACGTCGGACGGACGGAACCACTTGTCGCGGGTGCCTTCCAGAATGTTCACCATCTCAGCAGTGTAGCCGGCACCCGCTGCCTTAACCGGATAGGCGCGCACGATGTTTGGTCCTGCGTCTGCATGGATCATTTGCCCGCGGAACTTCTCCGGCAGCAGACTGCCTTCGTAAACGAGGATGCCGCACGGGCTGCCGCCGCCGGTTTGCAGGAGATTGGGCACGACTCCCGGATCCTTCAGGTGCCAGTGGGCGCTTTGCACTTCTTCGTCGGTTTTTGCGCCGCCCTTGCTCCATCCGGCACCGGTCATTTCGTCGCGGTAGCCGTAGTTTCCGTATTCCATGACGAAGTTGATGCGCACCCCTTTGTTGCCGTCGTCGTCGTTATCGCTCTGCCAGAGGGCGCCGTAGCTGTCCACATTCACCTCCCAGTTGTTGCGGAAATTCCATGCCAGGGTCTCGACGTGGCTGCCGTCGGGATCACAGCGGAAGATCATTCCTTCCTGATAGGGTTTGCGGCTGTTGTTTATTTCGTTGCCGGACGCATCCACGACGGGCTTGCCGTCCTTGTCTTTAAGCTGGTGCCCCTCATTGCCGAAGTTGAAGTAGAGTTTGCCGTCCGGTCCGAAATGGAAGGCGTGGATGCTGTGATCATGCTGCGCGCCGTCAATGCCGCTGAACATGACCTCGACCTTGTCAGCCTTGAGATCGCCGTTGTCGTCAGTGAGATTGAAGACCTTGCCCGCTGCGGCGACGATGACCCGGTTTCCCAGCACCGTGACGCCGTGCGGGCTCTGAATATCCGTGCCCTCATAGAAGACGGTCTGCTTGTCGGCCTTGCCGTCTTTATCCGTGTCCTCCAGCACGAGGATACGGTCGCCCGATGCGCGTTTTCCGCTGTGGCCGCGGTAATTCACGATTTCCGCCACCCAGACGCGGCCCTGCGCATCGATATCAATGGAAGACGGACTCAGCAGCATCGGCTCACTGGCAAACGTCTCCGCCTGAAGACCTTCAGCGACATCGAGTCCCGCAAGTGCCTCCTCTGGTGCCAGTCCGCCGCCGCCATTCCGGCGACCACCGCCCGCGGCGGCAAGGACCGGCTTTTCAGTGAATACCTGGAACATCACCGTCGCGCCCTGACCCTGACCAACACCGCCCTTATCCAGCGCTCCCCTGGCCGTGAGCTTCGTTGTCCCCGCGGGCAGTTCGAATTCGATGACGCTCGGCGCATGGACGCCGATGCCTTCACTAACGGCCTGACCATTTACAGTCATCGCCTGGCCTTCCGCGTTTTTGTTGAGGTTCACCTGCCCCCAGCCGGTTTCGGCCTTCACCGCCCGAAGTTCCGTTAGTTTCTTCTGACCAAAATCACCGCTGAGCACCGGTGAAACCCAGTCTGCCCAGTCGGCCTGAAATCCATCGCCGCCGTCCGTTACCACCAGATAGAGCTTTTTGGCACCCGTGAGGTCAACATTGACGTCCACCGCGTGGCCGACGGTTTCCCGGGTGACGCGATGGCTTTGAAAAACTGGTTTTGGTGCGGCGATGCCGGCAGTGGAGAGAGCAGCGGAGGTGAGGAGGAATGCGGATTTCATGATAAAGTGGAGTTGCAGGTAATGAGAGGGGCGCAAATGCCCGGGGGAAATGAGCGCCGCAACTACGCAGGCCCGCGGTCAATCCTTACGGTGCGTTACGCCGGGGCCCCGACCGGTTGTCCTTACATCCGGCGATAGCGAAGGATCCCCTCCCCGACGAGTTCAGCGAGACGCTGGCGGTACTTGGGGTCAAGGATGCGGGAGCGTTCCTTGCTGGTGGAAATGAAGCCGCCTTCCATGATGATGGCGGGGCGGCTGCAACTGCGGAGGATTTTATAGCGCGCGTATTTTACGCCCCGGTTGGGCGTGCCCAGTCCGGCCGCGACGGAACTTTGGACGGCATTGGCGAGGGAAACGCCGTTGCCGCCGCAGTAAAAGGTCTCCGTGCCGCTGGGACCGCCATAGCTGACCCAGTTGAAATGGATACTCACGAGGATGCTGTTGGTGATGCGGTTGGCCGCGGTGGCGCGGTCTTCGAGAGGGATGAAAACATCCGTCTTCCGCGTCATCGTGGTGCGAACCCCCTTGCCGCTGAGGTATTTTTCGAGTCGCAGGGCGACATCAAGAGCGAGGTGCTTCTCAAAGATGTAACCGATCTTGCCCCCGTTGTCGTGACCTCCGTGGCCCGCATCAATCACAACCCGGCTGAATTTCCCCGCGACGGCCGGGAGAGTGCTTTGTGCGAGCAGCAACAGAGTGAGCAGGCGCAGCAGGCGGCGGGAGAAGAAGAAGATAACGCGGGGCATGATGTCGGAAATATATTTAACCAATCTAAATTACCCGGGACACTCCGCCAAAGACTATTTGCATTGCTGCGAAAGATTCCGTCCGGGGCCGAATCAGCGGAGCGGCACGCCAGCCGGCCGGTCGGAGAGGCGGCGAATGACATCGGTCCCGGCGGGTGCGGCCGGTTTCTCCATAGGATCGTAGATGCGACCGCCCATGACCATGACTTCGCCGGAACTCTGGGTGATAAGCTGCGGCACTCCCTCGCCCTGGCGGTAGAACTTCTGAGTCAGCACCGTGCCATCAGGATCGATGGACTGGTGAGCCCACACCATGGGACTGCCGAGGCAGAGGACATGGAGGTTTTGCTTCCGGTCTATGGCCGGCTGGACTTCACGCCCGGGTTCGAGCGAACTAAGCCGGTAGGTGGCGATGAACATGCCGGTGCTTTCGTCAATGATGCGGACGTAGAGGTAGGAGCGGTCGGTGTCGTGGAAATTGATCAACTGATAGCGGCGGTACTTGCCGGCGAGCTTGTGCCCTGGTGGAAGCGCGATGGTTTGCTCCCAGCGCGGTCTGGCTGCCTGATTGATCGTGATGCGGACGGGACGCGAGGAAACCCAGCGCTGGAGATCGGCGAAGTAGGCGCTGGCCCGGACGATGTAAGTGCCGGAGTCCACGAGGTGAAAATAGCGGGGAAGATTGAAGCGCTTTTGAAGAGACTGGCCGGCACGGCAAATGACGGCATCGGCATTGGGACTGTCAATGGCAGTGACCTGGCGGCCGTTGTCGGCAGTGACGACGAAGTTCATCCACGATGTATTGTTGGGGCCGCCGAGCACGACGTCATTGCCGCTGGTGTTGGTCACGGTGACGGTGATTTGGACCGGTTCGGAGGAGACGTAGTTGGTGCGCTCCACAGAGGCGGTGACGCTGAGCTGGGCATGAAGCCGGGGGGAGGTGAGAAGGAACAGGAAGAGGAGAAAGCGGCGGGAGGCGTTCATGGCGGAGGGAGGTGCGGGGTTATTTCGCCGGAGCGGGCGGCGTGGAACTGACGGTGCGGAATCCAAGGAATGGTTGAGCGTAAGCGGGGCTCTTGGCAAGCCACGGTGTGGTCACGGGTGCCGGGGACTGACGAAGGAAATTCCCGCCGCGGAAGACGGGGACAGTTTTGTCAGGGTCGTCGGGGTCGGGCAACGTGGACGAGGTCCATTCGGAAACATTGCCGGCCATTCCCTGCACGTCGTAGGGACTCACATCTCCGGGCATGGCATCCACATCACACCACCATGTGTGGCCGTCAACGGTGCCGGCACCCGGGCCGGTCTGCTCGGAGTAGTCGGCACCGGTATTGGCCCGCTTCAGGTTGGTCTCCGTGCCCCAGGGCCACGGGAGTCCGTTGGTGCCGCGCGCCGCTTTATCCCACTCCTGTTCAGTGGGCAGCCGCCGGCCCTTCCATTTGGCAAAGGCCCAGGCGTCCCACCAGTCCACATTGAAGACGGGGGTTTTTCCGGAAACCGGATAACCATTCCACGATCCACCGGCCTTTACAGCCGCGTGGACCGCGGACCACTCTTTCGGTTCGTGGCCGGTCTTGTCCTTTGGCTGATCGGAATGATCGAACGTTCTAACGTCCCTTCCGACAACCGCGAGGAATTCCGCATACTGGCTGATGGTGACCTCGTGGCTGTCTATCCAGAAGTCGGGAAGATTGATCCGCGTGCCGTCGCGGAAAACAAATTCTCCGGCCGGGATGAACGCCTGAAAGGCGAATTCCTTCGCGGGAGCCGGTTTGGCGTTCCTTGCCTGCCATGCCACGGCAGCGCCAATGCCGGCGAGTATCATGGCACCGGCGACGAGCGCCGTGCGGTTTTTGCGCCGGTGCGGTCTGGCACCGTCCCGTCCCGTCTCCAAAGAGGACGTGCGGGCTTCGGTGAGCCGCTGGAGTCCGGCGCGGGATTCCCGCAGCACCGCCTTCCACGTTTTCAGGGCGTGCGGCCCGGTGGCTTTCATGAGACCGAGCACATGAGTGAGGTCGCGCGCCGGGCCGGCTTTGAAATCGGTGACACGCATGATGCCCTCGGCAACCGTGCGGATTTCCGCTCCTTCGTCGAGAGCCACGACGGCGGCGATGGCGGTGTTGGCGATGCGCGGCGCGCCGTCGCTGCCAAGGTAAATGTGATGCCGGCGCAGGGTCTCGCGTGCCAGATTTTTCCCGGACAACCATGTCATGGCCTCGCCGGTGGAGCGGAGGATCAGCAGGCTTTCCTCCGGCCGGATGCGTGCGCGGGACGCCGCGATTTCATCAAGGTTGCTGCCGCGGACGAGTTCCCTCGTATAAAAGAGCGCGCCGTCGGATTCCTGGGCCTCAAACACGGTGGCGATCCACGGGCAGGAAACATTGGCCCGGGCGCGCACCATCGCGCGAAATTCCTTCACTGCGGCCTTATTGCGCTGGAGTTCCGGCTTCAACCGTTCCAGAAGGACTTCGCGGTTCACCGAGCGCTGCACGGCCAGGAAGGTATCCGTCGTCGGCGTCGTGCGCCGCTTTTCGCGCAATTCGTAGTCGCCGAGAAGCACCGGGCCGGCGCTGCTGCCGGAGGAGTCAGCGCATGGTTGTGTGAGGGTACCGATCCACTCCAAAATGCGCTCCGGTGTTACTGTGTTGCCGGCCTCGCCGGTGATGAGTGCGGTCTGCAGGCCGGGAAACTGCACGCGCAGGGCATCGCGCAATTGCTTGCCGTGGCCACCGTTGAAGGCCGCACTGAACAGCAGCACGTTCAAATCCTCCAGGGAAGACGCGGCTTCCTCAAGGTCCGTCATGCCGGAGGCGGTGAAGACCTGATGATCTCCGGCACCGGCGAGATGCTCAGCCAGAACCTGACTGACTTCGGCCTGTTCGCTGGCGATGAGGATAACCATGTAAATGCCGGGCGGAAAGTCAGGGCTTGAGCATCGGCGGAAAGAGGCCGGAGTCCGGCTGGTGGCCCGGCCCGGGACCTGGCATCGAATCAAGAATGGCATCCACCGGCTCCGGCGCGGGCAGCGGGAGTTCGCGCGCGTACGGCAACAGATCCGGCGTGGTGGCAAGGCTGTCCTGAAGCTGGTTTTTGTAGATCACCTCGAGGGCGCAGCCGAAGTATTTGCAGCGGCCGTATTTCAGCTTTTGCTCCGGTGCCATGGCGGGCTGCCAGTATTCAAAAGTAAACGTCTCCGTGCCCTCCGCCCAGTCCAGCGGCTCCGAAACACACTGCAACTCCGGCTGGGGAACCTGCGAACG
>JANNVM010000936.1:0-4503 GCA_031414455.1 Verrucomicrobiota bacterium | reverse complement strand
CCCGCCCGCCGGAAAAAATTCCCAAAATCCGTGACAAGCTTTTCCGGCGTTTCGCGCGTGTCGTGGTGACGGGCCTTTTGCTCCGCCGCTCAACTGCAACCCAACACGCCATGAAGACGCATCCATTCCTCACCCTGCGCGCTGCTCCGGCGCTTCTCCTCGCTCTCCTCGGCCCGGCGCAGGCTCAGGAGATTTCAATCGCCGCCAAAACACAAATCAAGGCCCTCCAGGACGAAAAGGCCGCGCGTTCGCCGGCGCAGCGGAAGATGGATTCCCAGCTTCTCTACGCCGCGGTGGAGAAACGCGGCGGGCGCATCGCGGAGGGCAAGACATCGGTCACGGCGGATGTGCAGTATCTCGACGGCACGCGTGTGCTGGTGGACATCCGCGGCGAGGTCACGCCGGAGTTGCTCGCGGCCATCGCCGCGGCAGGCGGCACGGTGGAGAACAGTCATCCGAAATTCCGCAGCATCCGCGCCAGGCTCGACGTGCGCACCGCCGAGACTATCGCGGCGCGCGGCGACGTGCGGTTCGTGAAACGCGCAGAGAAGGCATGGACGGCGGGTGTTACTTCCCAGGGCGCGGTGACGCACAAGGCTGACATCGTGCGCAATACCTTCGGGGCCACCGGCAAGGGAGTGAAGATCGGAGTGCTTTCGGACAGTGTGGATCACATCGCCCACTCCTATGAACGCGGAGAGCTGTCCGGCGTGACGGTGCTGCCCGGCCAGGCCGGCGGCAATGCCGGGGAAGGCACCGCCATGCTGGAAATCATCCGCGACATGGCCCCCGGCGCGCAGCTTTTTTTCGCCACGGCGTACTACGGCCAGGCGAATTATGCACAGAACATCCTCGCTCTGCGGGCCGCCGGCTGCGACATCATTGTGGACGATGCTTACTATGCCGGGGAGTCGCCGTTCCAGGATGACATCGTCGCGCAGGCGGTGAACACCGTCACGGCGGACGGCGCGCTGTATTTCGGCGTCGCGCTCAATGGGGGGAACAAGACCTACAGCACCTCCAGCACCTGGGAGGGCGACTTCGCTGACGGCGGGCCGGCCACCGGCATCGTGGGCGGGCGCGGCGGGCGGATGCACAGCTTCGGCACTCTGACTTACAACCAGTGCATCGCCGCCGGTCCCGGCGGTGATCAGCGTTTTGCGGACCTGCACTGGGCGGACCCGCTGGGGGCCTCCACCAACGACTACGATCTCTATGTGCTCAACGCGGCGGGCACCGCGGTGGTGCGCAGTTCCACCAACACGCAGAACGGCACCCAGGATCCCAATGAATTCCTCGACACGCTCAACGTGGGCGAGCGCATCGTCATCGTGAAGGCCGCCGGCGAACCGCGTTATCTGCACCTCAACTCCCACCGCGGACGGCTCAACTTCAGCACCCCGGGGACGACGAAAGGCCATGCCTGCGCGGCGGCGGCATTCAATGTGGCGGCGGTCAGCGCGCTCACGTCGTTCCCGAATCCCTTCACCGGCGGTGCTGCGAATCCGGTGGAGCAATTCAGCTCCGACGGTCCGCGCCGCATGTTCTACGCCGTAGACGGCACGCCCTATACTCCGGGCAATTTCCTCGCCAGCGGCGGCATCGTCAGGCAAAAACCGGACCTCGCGGCGGCAGATGCCGTCTCCACCACCGTGCATGGCTTCGTCAACTTCACCGGCACCTCGGCGGCGGCTCCACACGCCGCAGCCATCGCGGCGCTGCTCAAGTCCTACAATCCCGCGCTGACGCCCGCGCAGATGCGCACGGCGTTGCTCGCCGGCTGTCTCGACATCGAGGAGGCTGGCGTGGACCGCGATTCCGGCGCGGGACTGCTCATGGCCGATCTCGCCCTGGCCGCTGCGCCGCCGCCGCCGCCCTCGCCGCTCATCGTTGCCGGTGCGCTGACGCTCGACACCGGGGCGGACGTGCCGCCAGCGGGGGCCGTGACCGGTTCCTTCACCCTGCAAAATGCCGGCGGCGCGCCGACCACTGACCTCACCGCCACGCTGCTCAATGAGGCCGGCGTTGCGCTCCCCGGTGCCCCGCAAAGCTACGGCGTGCTCGCCACGGGCGGCGGATCAGCCACGCGCACGTTCACCTTTACCGCCAGCGGCACCGGCGGCGCGCTGACCAAAGCCCGCCTGCAGCTCACCGACGGCGCGACGGACCTCGGCATTGTCGAGTTTCCCTTTACCCTCGCGTCCACCGCGCCGGCAACCACCACCACTTACACCAGCGCCGGCGCGATCATCATCCCGGACCTGGGCGGCGGTGCGCCCTGGCCCGCCACCCTCACCGTCACGGGCACCGCGGGCACCATCACCAGAGTAATCCCCCGGATCACCGGCTTCACGCACACCTCTCCGAACCAGGTCGGCATGTTGCTCGTCGGCCCGGGCGGGCAAAAAGTCCTGCTCCTGCACGGCATGGGCAATGATGCGGACATCGTCCTGGGCACCCTGACCTTCGACGATGCCGCGCCCGGGCTGGTCCCGATGCCCATGATAAGCGGCACTTACAAGCCGAGTGGCATTTCCTCCACGCAGCGCATCTTCGGTGGCCCCTCGCCTCCCTCCCCCACGCCCCCCCTCTCCGCGCCTGGGCTGCCATACAGCGACGCGCTCGCCGTCTTCAACGGCACCCTCGCAGACGGGGAGTGGCGGCTCTACGTGCAGAATTTCAGCCCCGGTGACAGCGGTTCTCTCACCGGTTGGAGCCTCGAAATTACCACGGCACCCGCGGGCCTCGCCGCCGCCGCCACGGCCAATCTCTCCGTGGCGCTCTCCGCGCCGTCTCCCGCCATCGTCAATGCCACGCACAGCCTCACCGCGACGGTGAAGAACCACGGTCCGCTCGCCAGCACCGGCGTCATGTTCAGTCTGCCGGTGCCCGCCGGCGTGGACTATCTCACGTCATCGGCCTCACAGGGCACCACCGCCTTCGCCGCGGGCAGCGTCACGGCGGACATCGGTGCGCTGGCCGTCGGAGCCAGCGCCACCATGACCCTCAATCTCAAGCCCACGGCCCAGAATCTCGTGCTGGGCCTGACGGCATCCGTCTCTGCGACGGAAGCCGACCCGGACTACAACAACAACAGAGTCACCGCCGTCGTCCCCGCAGGCACTGTGGACCTCGTCCCGTGGCAGGTGGATGGATGGCCGGACAAAATCGTCATCGGGGCCAACAACACGAGTTTCACCGAGAATCCGTTCATCACCACAGCACATACATTATACCTGTCCCGGGCCATGGCCAATACCGGCAACCTCCGCGTCCAGCCCGGAGTGAGAATGGACTTCTACGTGGACGGCGTGGCGGGTACGCCCACCACAACCAGCGCCACTACACTTCTGCACTCCAATGCGGTCAATCACTGGTCGTTTAGGACTTCCCGCGCCCCCCTTCCCGCGGGCACGCACACCCTGCGTGTAGTCGTGGACTCCACCAACGTGGTCCAGGAGTCCGACGAGACGAATAACGAGTACACCCGCACGATCACCGTGGTGCATGACTCCAACCTCTCGCCATTCAAGCCCGTCGGCTGGTATGAACCCATCGTCGCCTCCTCCGGGCCGGGCACCGTTGCCGACAGTTCGCCGCTGCTCGCCACCGACAGCATTCATGTGGACTTTGCCTTCATCAATAACGGCTCGCTCGCCATCAGTGCATCGCACGACTACACGCTCGAAGTGGACGGCATCGTCCGCAATACCTGGACGCGAGCCACCTCGCTCGCAGCCAACGGGCAGTTCTCCGTCACCGACTACAACCTCGGAACACTCCCTCCCGGCCCGCACACGCTGAAAGTCACCGCCGACTCCGGCGGTGTCGTGTCCGAGATTCTGGAGACGGACAACACCTTCACCAAACACATCCTCGTCATTGGCGCGCCCGCCGCGGCCATTCTCCCGGCCACCGGCATCACTGAAACCAGCGCCACACTCCACGGCACCGTCACGCCCAACGGCCTCGCCACCACCGCCGTCTTTGAATACGGCCTCGACACCAACTACGGCAGCACCGCCCCCGTCACCGTGCCCGCGAATACCGGCTTCGCGCCGCTCGCCGTGTCCCAGCCGGTCACCGGCCTTGCGCCCGGCACCACCTACCACTGCCGGCTCACCGCCACCAATGCCCAGGGCACCGTCAGCAGCGCCGATACGACATTTAACACCACGCCGCTGCCCGACAGCGACACCGACGGCCTGCTTGATGCCTGGGAGTTGACCCACTTCGGAAACCTGACTCACGACGGTGACGACGACCCCGACGGCGACGGCGAAGACAACACCTTCGAGCAACTCGCCGGCACCGTCCCCGCCGACGCCAATTCCCTGCTCACCCTCAACTTTGCCGGGCCTCCGGGCAAACTCACCATCAGCCACGTCCGCCCCGGCATCCGCTACACCCTCGAAGCCAGCGACGACGCCACCACGTGGACCTCATTGGGCAACTGGACATTCACCGAAGCAGGCCCCGGCTACATCCCCGACCCGCGCGACG
>JANNVM010000935.1:0-5236 GCA_031414455.1 Verrucomicrobiota bacterium | reverse complement strand
TTTTGATCTGAATTTCCTTCGCCTGCGACAGATACAGACTCGTGACTCCGAAACGTCCTGACGCCACCTGCTTGATGGCGCTGTTCTTGGAATCGCCGCGCTCATTCGTCCAGGTGTAGCGCGCGGAGTCTTCGCCACCCTCACCGGTGTTGGATTTGCCACCGATTCGGTTCATCGCGATGGCCAGGGCCTCGTGCGCCTCACTGGAGATGGAGCCGTAGCTCATCGCTCCGGTCTTAAAGCGTTTCACGATGCTCTCGACCGACTCCACCTCTTCGATTGGCACCGGTGTCTGCGCGGTGAAATCGAGCAGTCCGCGCAGGGTGAAGTGCTTCTGCGTCTGCTCATTCACCAGCGCCGAGTATTGCTGGAAGGTGGCGTAATTTCCCGTGCGCACAGCGCGCTGGAGCGTGTGAATCGTCTGCGGGCTGAAGAGGTGGCCTTCGCCTTCTTTGCGCCACTGATACTCTCCGCCGGCATCCAGTGCGGGGCCGTTCACCGCGATGTCAGGGAACGCCGCGTTATGCCGCTGGATGGATTCCCGGGCAATGATCGCGAGGTCCGCACCTTCGATGCGTGTCGAGGTCCAGGTGAAGTATTTGTCCACCAGCGCCTGATTGAGGCCGACAGCTTCGAAGATCTGTGCGCCGCGGTAACTCTGCATCGTGCTGATGCCGATCTTGCTCGCCACCTTGATGACGCCTTTGGTCGCCGCCTTGATGAAGTTCTTGCAGGCCGTTTTGTGGTCCACATTCACGAGCAGTCCCTGACGGATCATGTCGTCGAGCGTTTCGAAAGCGAGGTAGGGATTGATCGCGCCGCAGCCGTAGCCGATCAGCGTGGAGAAGTGATGCACTTCCCGCGGCTCGCCGCTTTCCAGCACGAGATCGCACAGCGTGCGCGTGCCTTTGCGGATCAAATGGTGGTGCAGTCCTGACACTGCGAGCAGGGCAGGGATCGGGGCGGCCTGACTGTTCATGCCGCGGTCGGAGAGAATGAGAATGTTCTTGCCCCCGGAGATGAGCGCGTCGGCTTTGGCACAGAGTTCGTCCATCGCTTTGGCGAGGCCGGCATCGCCGTCCTGCGGACTGAACAGAATCGGAAGCGTCGCGGAACTGAATTGCCCCTGGGCCACGCTCTTCAGCTTTGCCAGCTCCTCGTTGCTCAGAATCGGCGTTTTCAGCTCAATGAGGTGACAGCTTTCCGGCTGCGGATCGAGCAGATTCCGCTCCGCGCCGATCGTCGTGATCGGCGAAGTGATGATCTCCTCACGGATGCAGTCAATCGGCGGGTTCGTCACCTGCGCGAAGAGCTGCTTGAAGTAATCGTAGAGCAGCCGTGAGCGGTCGGAGAGCACGGCGATGGGCGTATCTGTGCCCATCGAGCCAATGGCTTCCACGCCGTCGCGCGCCATCGGGGCGAGCAGGATGCGGAGGTCTTCAAATGTATAACCGAACGCCTTCTGGCGCTGGAGCACGGTCTTGTGGTCTGCTGTCGGAACGTCGGCGGAATCCTTGATGTCCGCGAGTTTCACCAGATGTTTGTCCAGCCACAGACGATAGGGTTTTTCGCCGGCGATCTTTTCCTTGATCTCTTCGTCCGGCACGATGCGGCCCTCCTCCATGTTCACGATGAACATGCGGCCCGGCTGGAGCCGGCCTTTGTGTGCGATATTCTCCGGCGCGATCGGCAGCACGCCGGCCTCGCTGGCCATGATGACGAGGTCGTCCTTCGTGACGTAATAACGCGACGGCCGCAGGCCATTCCGGTCCAGGGTCGCGCCGATCATGGTGCCGTCGGTGAAGGCCACACTCGCCGGGCCGTCCCACGGCTCCATGAGGCAGGAATGGTATTCGTAGAACGCTTTCTTCTCATCGCTCATGCTCTCGTGACCGCTCCACGGCTCCGGGATCATCATCATCATGGCGTGGGGCAGGGAACGACCCGACTGCACCATCAACTCCAGCGCATTGTCGAAAATGGTGCTGTCACTGCCGTCCACATTGATCACCGGTTTGATCTTCTGCATGTCGTCTCCAAACAACTCGGAGGCGAAGAGCGACTGCCGCGCCAGCATCCAGTTGATATTGCCGCGCAGCGTATTGATCTCGCCGTTGTGCGCGATGTAGCGATACGGGTGGGACCGCTCCCAGCTTGGGAAGGTGTTTGTCGAGAAACGCGAATGCACCAGCGCCAGCGCGCTCGTCATGTCAGGGTCGCGCAAGTCTTTGAAATACTGCCCCACCTGTTCCGGGGTGAGCATTCCTTTATAGACCAGCGTGCGGCAGGAAAGGCTCGGTGCGTACCAGAAGGTATCAATCTTCGCCGCCCGGATGGCATTGTGCGCCACCTTGCGAATCACATAAAGCTTCCGCTCGAAAGCGGTGTCGCCCGCCAGCTTCGGATCGCGCGCCAGATAGACCTGCCGCATGAAGGGCTCGCTGGCCTTCGCTGATTTGCCGAGGCGCGAATTATCCACCGGCAAATCCCGCCAGCCGATCACCGGGCAGCCTTCCGCGAGCGCCACTTTCTCAAACGCCGCCTGACTGGCCGCCCGCGCTGCCGCATCCGGAGATGCAAACAAACTCGCCACGCCATACTGCCCTGGCCCCGGCAGTTCAAACCCCGCCGCCTTGCAGACTTTCGTCAAAAATTCGTGCGGAATCTGAATCAAAATCCCTGCACCGTCGCCGGTATTTTCCTCACAGCACGCTCCGCGGTGATCGAGGTTTTCCAGAATCGTCAGGGCATTGGCCACGATGTCGTGCGATTTTTTCCCCTTCATGTGTACGATGAAGCCGACGCCGCAGGCGTCGTGTTCGAACGCGGGATCATAAAGTCCCTGCTTTTCGGGGAGTCCGTGGTGGTTCATTTCGATTGTCGGAGGAGGGGGTGAATTGCGATTCCCGCTATTCCCCATAGGCTTTCCTGAAAAAGCGGGCTGGGAGGGGGCGGCATCATGGGGGAGGAATTTCGCAGGTCAAGCCCGCGACGGGACTGGAAAGCAAGTTTCCGGCCACGGGCCGGAAAGAGTTTTTGGGGGAAGGGAGCATTCAACTGCGCCAGCGCGCAGGCATGATCGCCGACGCGCTTCCCGGTCTTTTCCTACTTTCTCCGTCCTGAAAAAATGCTTCGCCACGGGTGCAGAATAGTTATGATTGTTTGAGGCATCCGGGAGGAAAGAAACGGGGGGAGGAGTCAGCCCACAGGTCAAATCCGGTATCGCGAAGGAAAGATAAAGCTCAACCAGTGCGGACGGGTTCTCTTGACACTTCCCTGGCCTGACCGCATGTCGCGCGCATGATCACCGTTCCGGTTTCTTTGGCGGAAAAATCCTACGAAGTGCGCCTCGGCGAGGGGCTGCTCGCGGCTGTCGGCGGTGAGGCCCGCGAGCTTTTCCCCGCAGCAAAATCCTGCGCCGTCGTCACCGATTCCACCGTGGGGCCACTTTATGGAGAAGCCGTCTGCACGAGTCTGCGCGGTGCCGGATTCACGCCGCATCTCGTCACCGTGCCGGCGGGAGAGCCGTCGAAGTCTTTTGGCACCCTTGAAACGGTGACGCGGGCCATGATTTCCGCCGGACTGGACCGCAAGGCATTCCTCGTCGCTCTCGGCGGGGGCGTCATCGGTGACCTCGCGGGCTTTGCGGCTTCGGTTTTCTTTCGCGGCATTCCCTACATCCAAATCCCCACGACGATCGTTTCCGTGGTGGACAGCTCCGTTGGCGGAAAAACCGGGATCAACACACCCGAAGGCAAGAACCTTATCGGCACGTTTCACCAGCCCCGGCGCGTGCTCATTGATCCGCTCACGCTCGGCACGCTGCCCACGCGCGAGTATAACGAGGGTTTTGCCGAGATCATCAAACACGCGGCCATTCGTGATGCCGCCATGCTGCCCGCCATTGCCGGTGCGTGTGCCAGCGAACGCCGCGACAGTCTCGCGCCGCTCATCGGGCGCAATGTCGCCATCAAGGCCGCCATTGTCAGTGATGACGAATTTGAAACCAAAGGTCTGCGTGCGCTGCTCAACTTCGGCCACACCATCGGCCACGCCATCGAAGCCAGCGCCGGCTACGGCGAACTCCTCCACGGCGAAGCCATCAGCCTCGGCATCCGCGCCGCGCTCTATCTGTCAGAAAAACACGCCGGCCTCTCTCCCGCCGACAGCAACGCGATCCTCACCCTTCTCGCCGCCTTCCGCCTTCCGCTGATCCTGCCGGAGAAGATCACCACCCCGCAGATCCTCGAAAAGCTGGGTCGCGACAAGAAGTTCGACCAGGGCGCGATCCGTTTCGTCCTTCTCCGCGGCCTCGGCGATGCCTTTGTCAGCGACGCCGTGACGCAGGAGGACATCGTGGAAGCCGTGGAGGCGCTGCGGGGAGTCTCGTAGCCATCAGCCGGCAAAATCCGCCGGAGTGGCACCCGGCAACTGCTCGGAGACCGGCACCGGGCGCTTTTTATGGGCCCGACGACACGGGCTGCTGTGCCAGGGCGGCGAGTCGCCGGGGCATGGGAGGATGGGAATAGTGCAGAAAGACGTGCAGCGGATGCGGCGTCAGGTTTGCCAGGGTGTCGCGGGCGAGTCGTTTCAATCCTGACATGAGCGGCTGCGGGCTGCCGGTGACGCGCGCGGCATAGGCGTCGGCTTCGTATTCGTGTTTCCGGCTCCACAGATTCCCCGCGATGCTCAACAGGCTTTGCACGGGCTCGAAGAGGAACATAAAGAACACGAAACTCAGCCACACGCTCGGCTGCGCGACGCCAAAAGCCTCATGGAGCCTGACATTGTTCATGAAGAAGCCCATCAGCAGGAAGATGAGCGCCAGTTGCGCCACGGCCACGACCATGCGCTGCACAATGTGCCGGCATTTGAAGTGCCCGATCTCGTGCGCGAGCACGGCGATGAGTTCCGGCTCGGGATGTTTCTCGATGAGCGTGTCATAGAGCGCGATGCGTTTGTGTTTGCCGAATCCGGCGAAAAACGCGTTGGCCTTGGTGGAGCGTTTGCTGCCATCAATAACGAAAAGGCCGGCGAGCGGGAACTCGCACTTTGCGGAGAGGGCGTTGATGGCGTCCTTGAGTGAGCCATCGGGCAGGGGAGTGAATTTATTGAACAGCGGCATGAGCCAGCGCGGGGCGATGTATTGCAGCGCCAGCATGAGCACCGTGGTGGCGATCCATGCCCAGAGCCATGCGTTCTGATAGGAATGGAAGAGCCAAATCAGCAGCGCCAT
>JANNVM010000934.1:0-1597 GCA_031414455.1 Verrucomicrobiota bacterium | reverse complement strand
CGCGATCCCGCGTGAGGTCGTAAAGCTCCTCGCCGCCACGCTGGCCAAAACAAAGCTGCCAGAACTTGTCGGCGGGATTCTTCCGATGCGCATCGAGAATGATCGTCTTGGTCCCTCCGGCGTCGCAGTCGAGGTAGCCGGTCTCCGGATTGCCCCCGGGCCAGCGGTCGGGGGAAAAGTTTTGCAGATAGAGCGCTTTCGCCGTGACGAGGCCGCGCACGGGATAGCCTGCGTCGTTCGGGCGACCCACGTCCTGTCGTTCGCGCCCAATGAGTACGTGGTCGCGTGCGGGATTCACCAGGCCGGCCTTTGGTGAATTGAAAATGTCGGTGAGGCTGTGCCCCGGTGACTCCGCCATGCCGGTCTGTTCCCATTTCAATCCAGCCAGCTCGATCACCGTCGGCGCGAAGCCGATGAAGCTCACGAAATCATCCACGACGCGGCCCGGCGTGGCGATGCCGCGCGACCACATCGCGGCGCAGGGGACGTGATTGGAGAATTCGTATGCCTGCCCCTTCACGCGCGGGAACGGCATGCCGTGATCCGATGTGACGATGACGAGCGTGTTCGAGAGCAGTCCGCGCCGCGCCAGCGAATCGAGCATGCGCCCGAGATGCCGGTCGAAGTGTTCGACCTCGAATGCATAGTCGAGCATGTCGTTGCGCACCGTCTCGTTGTCAGGCCAGTAGCCGGGCACATGGTCGATGTCGTTGAGTTTCTTCCCGCCCTTCGCCACGCCCGATCCAAATTCGTAACCCCGGTGCGGCTCGATCGCCCCGTACCAGAAACACCATGGCGTGTTCGTCGATGCAGCATCGAGAAAATCGTCGAAGTTCGCGGCGTAGTCATTGTTGCCGATGCCGCCGGCCGGCGGCTTCGCGGTGCGCGCGTCGAATCGCTTCCCGGTCATCTGGCGCGGCTGACCGGCGGTGTTCGTCGCGACGCCCGGCCCCCAGCCCTTCTGCGTGTGCCCGACAAACCACCCATTCTCCGCCAGCGCCTCGCCCCAGCCTTTGAACTCCGTGGGGAAATAGCTGATGTGATTCGCCGCCGCGCCGAGTTGCCACGAGTTGCGTCCGGTGAGCAGGCACGCACGCGACGGCGCGCACTTCGCGTTCGGTGTGTAGGCGTTGTTGAACAGAATGCCCTCCCGCGCGACGCGGTCAAACGCCGGCGTTCTCACCCAACGCGTCCCGTAGGCACTGGCGTGCAAGCCCCAGTCGTCGGCGATGGCGAAGAGGATGTTCGGCCTTTCTGCGGCGGGTGAATCGTGGGAAAGAACGCTGAGAAGGGCGATGACGATGAGCAAGTGTTTCACGAAATGGTGACGTTGCTGAGTCTTGGACACCTGTGCCCTCGCACCGTCTTTCATGTCGGCGACTTCTCCAGTTTGACGGTCAGCGACTCGTAGCCGTTCGAGCGCCGGTAGCGCGCCTCGTTTTCGATGTGCTCCTTCGCTTCAAGCACGGTGATGCGACCAACGCGTGCGGTGAGGGCTTGCAGCAGGCAGCGCACGATCAAACGCGCATGCGGTGCCCCAAGGCAGAGATGCGTGCCGAAGCCGAAGGAGATGTGCTGGTTGGGCTTGCGATCGAGG
>JANNVM010000933.1:0-3300 GCA_031414455.1 Verrucomicrobiota bacterium | reverse complement strand
TTTGTTTTGGATCGGATTGATAACGGAGCCAACGACCCATCTCCGGCATGCTGCCCGCGTCTCCAGTCACTAGTCGAAACCGGTGCGCCCCCATGACAACACTACTCCTGTAACAGGCATCCGCGGGAACGCAAGCCGTCGTTTGGAGAGTCGTTTGGATCGCGGTCTTGCCCCGCTGAAGGGTGGTGAGGAGTTCGCCGGTGAGGCTCTCGAAGTCCTGACGCTGTTTTTTGTGCTGTGAGTGAACGCCATGCGGGGCTCAACGCTGGCGCACCAGAACGCGGGTAAACGCACGGCCTGAAGGGGCTGGATCGAGGGTGCGGGCGGTGATGGCGCTGGTGCCATTGCCCAGAGAGGTTTCGGAAATGACAGCGAAAGCGGAAGCGCTCCAGATATTGAGGTCCGTGGAGAGCTGAGCCTCGGCGATCACGTCGTCCGCGGCGAGGTTGCGCCGCCAGGTAATGGTGACACGGCCGTCCGGTTCGACAACGGCGGAGATGTCAGGCAAGCCGGCGCTGCTGTCACTGGTGCCGAAGGCGTGTTCAATGAGGGCATCCTGGCCATCGTGATCACTGTCAGCTCCGGGGGTGCCGGTGAAAGGGGCCGCGTCGCTGCCGCCCGGGCTGCCGCCCGGGAGACCACTGCTGCGCCAACTGGCAGCGAGGTTGTGATCGGGGTTCGTTCCCGGCGCAATGAGCACGAGACTGTATCCCGCGCCGTCGGCGGAAACAGGCCACGGCGGATTGTCGTCATAGGCGAAACTGCGCAGACTGGTTCCGAGGGCCGTTGTGAGGGTGATATTCTCGCCCGCGTTGTTCAGGGCGGTTCCGTTGAGGAAAGCGCCGGCGGCGAGCGTGGCGGAGGCACCGGGATAACGCATGAGAAACGCACTGCGGCTGGACGCCACGGTGAGGCGTTCGCCTGGAGGAAGCATGACGCCGGAGGTGAAGTTGTAGTCCATGCCGCCGGTGAATTTCACACCGGTCAGGTCCACCACAGCGGTGCTGATGTTCTGGACTTCGATATACTCGAAGAAATTGTCGTCGGTGAAGCCGGCGTTGACCTCGGCCACACCCGGATCGGCAGGATGATACATGATTTCCGAGACCACCAGATTCGCGGGGCTGGCGGGCTGCACCAGGGTGGTGTTGTCGATCGTAATCGTTGCCGTGCCGATGACGGCGCCGGAGAAATTGAGTGCCTCGAGCGTCACGGGGTTCGATCCCGGCAGTGCGGGCACAGTGACTTGCCAGGTGCTGTTGCCGGTCCACGTCACCGCGAGTGGTTCGGTGCTTCCGAGGACGCGGATGTTGCGCACGTTGACCCAGCCGTTGCCGGAAATCGTGGCACTGCTGGCGGCGACCGTGAGCGGACTGGCGGTGGTAATGACGAAGGCCGCCTGCGGAATGCCGGAGGTGATTTGCGAGAGCACGTTATTACTCCTTGTCGTTATGTTGGAGAGGTGAGTGGACCATGGTTGCGAGGGGGCGAACGTGGCAAAATGACTCGTCCATATGGACATGTAGCTATTGTTATACGTCGTGGTGATGATGTCGTGCAGGTGGCCGAAGTACTGCCGGCGGCGCGCGGGCTTGGCGATAAGGGTAGCGACCTGGCCGTTGGCGGAGATGCTCCTCGTGAAGTCGAAGGCAAAGTCCATGTCGTGCGGCAGGAAGATGACGCGACCATCGGGACGGGCGTAGAAGATGCCGTTGTGGCCACTGCCGTCGGCGTGGTTGTCACCTGCACCGCTAAGCACCGCGTAGGCCATGCCCCGGAACCATACGTCGAGGTCCATCCGCTGCGGCAGCAGCGATTCAAACTGTGCGCCCGAGGTACTGAAGAGCTTGCAGTAGTTCATGATGGGCGAAAAGTCATCGGCCTCACGGTTGATCTTGTTAAGAAAGTGCATGCGATAGCGCTCGGGGTCATCGCCGAGATTGGTGATGCCTACCCCGTGGATTCCGTCGGGCTGTGGCAGCTTGTTGCCATTCGCGTCGGCAGTGGTGGGAAAATAGATGAATTCGTATTCGTAGAGCTTGCCGTCGGAACCATTTTCGAATTGCTCTTCAAGAAAAACATCGTCGTAGCGTGCCAGTTGCAGGACGGCGCCGCCGGTGAGGACACTGTTGGGGGCGAGCACTTTGATGAAGTCGTAGTAGCGGCTGATGGGGCCGCCGGAATTGGAGATCATGATGTCAAAGAGCAGTTCAAACTGGCCGGGGGCCTGGCCCTCGGAACGGTCCACGGCCACGCCTCCATGCACTCCGCGAAAGAGGCCGTCGGAGGGGAACTCGATGTTGTAGCCCACCCGGTTGGAATTGTCGCGACCCCGCTGGCTGCTCTTCAGCCGCACTCCGGCATTGTAGTAGATGTCCCCTTCCCGGTCAATGACGGTGCCTTCGATGCGGTCGTTGCTCATCACGTTGATGCTGGTGTGCATCCAGTCGCGGTCGGCGTTGGTGGTGATGACGCGGAAGTTATGCCAGCCATTGGTGGCGGCGGCGCCGTCGTTCACTTTGTAGAGTGCCCGGGAATTTGGCCCCAGAACCGGATAAAACTCGACCGCCCCCGGAGTGTCGGTGCCGCGGATGTAAAACTGCACGACAGCCCCGGCGACCTGACCCGGGATGCTGCCGGTGTATTTTCCGCCGCCGGTGGTGGACATGGAAGTGCTGGCGAACGCTCCGCCATTCACGGAATAGAACAGCGTCATGGCGGAGATGCCGTCAGGATCGGTGGCGGTGCAGGAGACCGTGGTGACGGCACCGGCGGCAGGCACGGCGGGCGAGTGATTCAAGCCGGTGAAGGTGGGGCCGGCGTTGATGACGTTCCGGGAGTTGACGGCGCCGGGTGTCCCGGGATTCGCCGGACGATCAATGACGTTCACTTTGGCGAGGCGATTGAAATAGCACCGGGTGTGGAGCTGGTTGCCTCCCGTGACCCACCGGGCCCGGAAGCTGATCTGATAGGGCGTACCGTTGGCGATGGCGCTGGCGAGCGTGGTCTCGATCTGGTTGTGCATGTGCTCGGTGGGGCCGGTGGCGACGACGCGGAGGATATTGTTTCCGGCATTGCCGGGTTCGGGAATAACCTGGCTGGCGCGGTGATTTCCACGGCGGCGCCATGCGACGGCGTTGTTGAATGCCGGGTCGGTAATCTTTTGCGTCGCGGCACCGGCGGGGTTTTCAATGAGGCTGAGGTCGTCGATCCAAATCTCCCCGGCAGCCAGCATGCCCATGTTGAATTCCGCCCACTGACCGTCAGGACCATTGCTGGCCAAGGCGGTGCCTGTGTAGG